>JAISFJ010000123.1 GCA_031263665.1 Coriobacteriales bacterium | reverse complement strand
AGCGATTTTATTGATGATACTCGCCGTGATGTCCTTTGCAACGCGCTCACGCAACGAATAGCGATGCTCGAGGCCATAGCCGTACGTCGCCATTGAGCCGTGTTTTCACGAAAGGTTGTGTTGTGGACCTCAATGATTTTGTCTGCTACTCCAACCTCTTTAACTGCGATACGGATGGGGCACTGCTTTACGCGGGCATCGCCGCACAACACGCCCAACAAGTAGCCGAAGCCATCGCCATCACCGAGAACAGCGACAACAATGACGCACAGACAAACCAACCCAAACAAGAAGGCGGCTTCTTCAAACGATTATTCAAAGGGAAAAAGTAACCGTATCAGCGTGATGCTTTTGAGGACACTTCCCAGCGGAGTTCATAGAATTCGAGCACGAAGGGGAGGGGATGCGATATACTGGGAAGTGTCGATTAAATGGTGTTGCGTCGTCAGGCGGTGTGACATGATTGAATCGACGCTTCCCATGAAAGGCAATACAACTCGGCTTTTATGCTGAACCATCGGTTGCGGAGGTAACGTGATGATGGAAACAACAACAAAGACGATACCGGGCGAGTTGAGCATCACCGACGCGGTGATAGTTGAGCTTGCCGGTTACGCTGCGCTTGAGAGTTATGGCGTTGTCGGCATGGCCGCGCCAAGCGTTCAGGACGGTATCGCAAAATTACTGCCCATTCGTCGGCTGCAACGAGGCATCCTTTTACGCTTTGACGACGAGGGAGCGACCATTGAACTGCATGTGGTTATCGAGAGTGGCACCAATCTCTCGGCGGTCTCCCAAAACCTTGCCGACAGCGTCCGTTATACCTTGGAGCATTATGCCCAGATAAAAGTCGCGGACGTATTGGTACACGTGGAGGGCATCCACGTTACAAAACCCAGCTGACCAAAAACTCAGGAGGCTCTCTGTGAAAACCATGACGAACCCTTCGGATTTCGTCCCTTGCATCGCCGACGCGGTAAAGGTACTTACGGACCATAAGGATGAAATCAATCGGTTGAACGTCTTTCCTGTTCCGGACGGGGACACGGGTACCAATATGTCACTTACGCTGGAGGCTGTCCTCGATGAGTTGGCAACTCTGCCTCAGAACATGACGCTCGCTGACATCCGCAAGGCCGTAACCCACGGCTCGCTGATGGGCGCGCGTGGAAACTCGGGCGTCATCACTTCACAGATACTGCGCGGTATATGCGATGGGCTCGCCGAGGCGGACAGTTTTGACGCAAAAACCGTGAGCGAAGCCTTGGATAAGGCCGTTGAGGTGGCGTTTGGTGCGGTCAGAAAACCTGTTGAGGGGACGATTCTTACGGTTTTGCGTGATGTCGCGGATGCCGCGCGCGCACAGGCCGACGAGCATGAGGCGCTCGAAGACGTGCTGCTGACGCTTACCGAGGCCGCCTATGCGTCGGTGGAGCGAACACCGGAGCTACTTTTGGTTCTCAAAGAAAACGGGGTTGTTGACGCGGGCGGTTATGGGCTTGCCCTGCTCATTGACGGCTTGGTTTCGTCGGTGGTGGGCGTTGAGGGCACAGGATCTGCCGCCGGTCTTAAGGGTGCTCAGGCGGGCAAAGCGGCTCTGGGTAGCGCGGCTTCAACCGGCAAAGTTGTTATTGAGCAGATTGATGACTGGGAGGGCAGTGAGTATCTCTACTGCACAGAATTTCTGTTTACGAGCGATGACCTCGACGTATCGGCGGCCCATGAGTTTTTGGCGAATAGGGGCGATTGCGAGTTGTTGGTGGGAGCGCATCCGGATTTTAAGGTTCACGTTCATACCAATGAGCCGGGCACCGTTCTCAGCTACATGACGCAGCGCGGCCAGGTCTCGGAGGTGCACATTCACAATATGCGCCTTCAAAGCGCCGAGCGTCTCGCCAGTCTCAAAAACCCCTCTTTGGCTGTGTCCGCTTCTGGCGCCGCTCTCGATACCGCTCGCGGTGCTGCCGACGCCGCCAATGCCTCCGGTGCGAGTGCCGCTTCGGGCGTCGGCACAGGCACAGGCGCCAGTGTGGGTGCTTTCCAGGAAGCACAACCCAAAGACTACGGGTTTGTCGCCGTTGCCTCGGGCTCAGGCATGAAAAAAATCCTCGTCTCGCTTGGTGTTGACGAGGTGGTCAGCGGTGGTCAGACCATGAACCCCTCCACAAAGGATTTGCTCGACGCCGCCGAAAAAGTAAACGCTCAACACGTCTTTATCTTGCCCAACAACAAAAATATCATTCTCGCCGCGACCGCGGCCGCCAAAGTTTCCGACAAGCATATTGAGGTCATCCCGACCAAAAGCGTCCCCCAGTCGTTCTCGGCGCTTTTTGTCGTCGACCAGGACGCTTCTTTTGAAGAAAACGCCAAGCTCATGAGTGAGGCCATTGAGTTGGTTCATTTTGCCGAGGTTACCGAGGCTATCAAGGACGCAAAGGCCGCCAACGGCACCGCCATCCACAGCGGTGACATTATCGGGATTCTCAATGACTCCATCGAAGTCGTCGGCGACAAAATAGCTCTCGTCGCCCTCGAACTTGTGGGCCTTCTCGCGGATGAGGACGCGGACACTTTAACGATTCTTGCGGGCGAAGACTTCGCTCAACCGGATTTTGAGAAGCTGCTCCACGAGATAGAGGAAGCCTACCCGGACCTCGAACTCGATGCTCATCGTGGCGAACAACCGCTGTATCCTCTCGTGATGTCCGCCGAGTGAGGATAAATTGGGTACAGGCTGCGCACAACAAACAACATGAGCGACGCAGGCAACAGTGCGATGGTAAGCGAGCCCACAATGAGCCGCGTTGAGCAGACCAACGCACTTGAAACTTCGGTCTCGCGGCTTCACTCGTCAGGCAAGCAACGACTGCGCGGCCTGAGCAAACTCGGCATCTCAACCATTCGCGACCTGCTGTGCGCCTATCCTGCTCGCTATAACGACTTCTCCCAAATCGTGCCCATCGCGCGCGCGCCGCTCCACGAACGCTCAAGCGTGCTCGGCCATATCGTTGACGTAAAGGTCAAACACCCGCGCCCGCGACTCATGGTCATCGAGGTTTCACTCAACGATGGTACGGCCACTCTCATCGCGAGCTGGTTTAATCAGCCTTGGCTACAAAAACTCATGGTGAAGGGAGCCAGGGTCATCTTTCAGGGAAAAGTGGAGCACACCTACGGTTTTCGTCGCATGAACGCGCCGTTGCACACGCTGCTTGCCGACGATTCGGCCTCCGGCGGCATCATCCCAGTTTATCACGCGAATGCCGACGTCTCCCAGGGCTGGGTTTTTCGCATGGTGGGCGAGGCGCTCTCGCTTACCCCCGCGCTGCTCGACCCCCTCCCGGTAAAACTCCGCGTTGAGCGCAACCTCATGAGCCGTCATGCGGCCCTTTGCCTCATCCATCGCCCAACGGACGCCAAACGCCTGTATCACGCGCGGCGCCGGCTGGCCTTTGAAGAGGTGTTTTTTCTCCAACTGTTTTTGCTGCGGAGAAGAATGCGCGCCAATGCCTTAAACCCGGCACGGACGCATCGCATCGACGGGCCCGCGCTGTGCGAACTCACGGCGGCGCTTCCGTTTACCCTCACCACGGACCAGAAAAAGGCGATTGGGGAAATACTCGACGATATGAGTCGCCCCGAGCCCATGAACCGCCTGCTGTTAGGTGATGTCGGCTCGGGCAAGACGATTGTCGCCGCCTCGGCACTTGCGGCCGTTTGTGACAGCGGTTTTCAGGCGGCCATGATGGCGCCCACCGAGGTTTTGGCCGAGCAATACGCGAGCAAGCTGGGGCCGCTTTTTGACGCCGCCGGGATACGCTGGGCGCTTTTAGCGTCATCGACCAAGGCCTCCGTTCGCAAACAGACGCTCGCCGCCCTCGCGTCCGGCTCTCTGAACGTGCTGTTTGGCACCCATGCCCTCCTCGAGCCCGATGTCATCTTCTGTGAACTCTCACTCATCGTCATAGACGAACAGCACCGTTTTGGCGTTGAACAACGCGAGACGCTGAGGGCAAAAGGTAAGGGCAGCGACTTTCTCTCCATGACGGCAACACCCATACCGCGCTCGCTCGCCCTGACGATTTATGGTGATATGGAGACCTCCGTCATCCGCACCAAGCCGCGCGAGACGGTGCGAACAACAACTGCGGTCATCAGCAAGAAGGACATCCGTTTTGCCTACGAAGCGATACGCGAGGCCTTAAAGCGTGGGGAGCAGGCCTACATCGTCTGCCCGCTCATCGGCGAGCCCGACGCTTTGACTCCGGCGCAAGCCACGGGAGATGAGGCGGTGGTGGATGCTCGGCCTGGCGCCGGGGGCACGGCGAGTAAGGCGGCTGATGAGGACGCGGCGGGGCTCGGCGGCGCGGCGGCCGATGAGGGCGAAGGTGGGGGAGAGGGCGACGAAGAGGGACTCATCACCGAGTTTTCAGAAGAGCAGGATGAGGGCCATATTCAGGCAGCCGAGCAGGAAGTCCGCTTTCTAAAGGCCAAGGTTTTTCGCGAGCGCACTATCGGGCTCATGACAAGCAGGCTCAAGAGTACCGAAAAACGGCAGGTCATGGATGATTTTCGCGCCGGTCGCATCGACATTCTCGTTTCAACGACGGTTGTGGAAGTTGGCGTTGATGTTCCCAACGCGACGGTTATGGTCATCGAGGACGCCGACCGCTTTGGCCTCTCCCAGCTTCATCAGCTCAGGGGCAGGGTGGGCAGAGGCGAGCGTGATGGTGAGGTTTTTCTCGTGACGGCCACCCACAATGAGGACGCGCGCAAACGCCTCGCTCTCATGGAGCGCTCATCTGACGGCTTTGAACTTGCCGAATTCGACCTCAAGCTCAGG
>JAISFJ010000117.1 GCA_031263665.1 Coriobacteriales bacterium | reverse complement strand
GTGGTCATGCCGCCTTCAAGACCGCCCGCGTTATTGCTCGCGCGAACGATATGTCCAAACGCGCCCGCCGCCTCCGCGTAGATTAAAGGGTCATGTACCTGGGAGCCGGGTAGGGCGCCCGCGGCAAAACCCAAGCCAAACTCCACGCCCTTGATGGCGGGGATAGAAAACAGCGCGCCCCCAATGCGGGAGGTGAGGCGCTTGTCGGCCTCAGCGTAAGAACCGATGCCAGGCGGCATTCCCGTCGCGGTAACGTTAAACCAGCCGCCCAGACTCTCCCCCGCCGCGCGCGCCTCATCAATCGCTGCCGTCATGCGAGCGCTGGTGGCCTCGTCAGGGCACCGAACGGGTGACGCCTCGACCTCAGCCTGAGCAAAGACGGCTCCTTTTCGCTCAACTTTTGCCGCGGGAAGCTCCACGTCACCGATTCGCGTCACATACGAACCGAGTTCCACGCCAAAATGGGCGAGATAGGCTTTTGCGACGGCCCCGGCCGCCACGCGCGCCGCCGTTTCGCGGGCACTCGCGCGCTCCAAAATATCGCGACAATCCTGGCTGTCAATTTTAAGCACCCCCGCCAAATCGGCATGGCCAGGACGCGGAGACTGCTCAAGGGTCAAATCATGCGGCGGCTTGCCTTCCTGCGCCATACGCACCGACCAGTTCTCCCAATCACGATTGTCTATCTTGAGCGCTATCGGCGTACCAAGAGTCTTTCCAAAGCGCACGCCAGAAAGTATCTGCGCCTCATCGTGTTCGATGGCCATGCGACCGCCACGCCCGTACCCGCTCTGGCGACGAGCGAGGTCGCTGTTGATGGCGGCGCTCGAAAGCGAAAAACCGACCGGCACGTCGCTCACCAAAGCGATAAGGGCCGGTCCATGGGATTCACCTGCGGTTTCATACTTCATCTTCCAACTCCACTGACCTGTTCAGGAACGGTAAGAAAATAACTTGGGCGATAATTTCGATAGTTTTATAATCGTTTATGATTATACCCCGATTACACCGCTTCGGCGTTACGTTATCATAGAATAGAACTATCCGAACAACTATCCAACGAGCCATGACAGGAACCAATCAGATGACTGAGACAAACGAGGCAATCGGGGCAAACGCGACACGCAAGGCAAGTACAACGCGGGATTTTATCAATACCTATACCGATACACGCGGGCAAACCCAGGATTTTCCCACGTTTACGCAGGTAATCATCAGAGGAATTGCCGAAGGCGGCGGCCTCTTTGTCCCTCGCGTGATGCCGCGCCTGAGCCTTGATGAGATAGTCGCACTCGGCACGCTCCCTTATGCCGAGCAAGCCGCGACGCTCTTTACGTATTTTGGCGTTGACCTCCCCTCTCAGACCATCAACAAGCTCATGGCCAAGGCTTACGGGGACAATTTTGATGCCGCCCAGATAGCTCCTGTGGTAGAACCCGCTCCCAACACCTTTGTGCTCGAACTCTGGCATGGCCCAACCTCTGCCTTTAAGGACATGGCGTTGCAGTGTCTGCCCGTGTTTTTCAGCGCTGCCATCGAGACGCTGGATACGCCGAGCGACTTTCTCATACTCGTCGCGACCTCGGGAGACACCGGAAAGGCGGCGCTTGAGGGTTTTAAGGGGCTCCCCCACACGGCTATCATCGTGTTTTACCCACACGGTGGCGTAAGCGACATCCAGTTTCGACAGATGGCGACGCAACGCGGTGATAATGTGGGCGTCTTTGGTGTCGAAGGCAACTTTGATGACTGCCAGACCTCGGTAAAAGCCGCCTTTAGCGACAAGGCCTTTAACGAGCAACTCGCCGCCGAACACCACCTCCACCTTTCCAGCGCAAACTCCATCAACTGGGGGCGCCTGCTTCCTCAAATCGTCTACTATGTGAGCGCGTACGCGCAGCTTGTCGCGCGAGGTGCCTTGCGCGCAGGCGATGAGCTCGACGTGTGTGTACCAACCGGCAACTTTGGCAACATACTGGCGGCGTTTTACGCAAAGAGCATCGGCGTACCCCTCGGAAAGCTCCTGTGCGCGAGCAATGAAAATCGCGTGCTCACCGACTTCATCAACACCGGTGTCTACGATATTTCCGAGCGCGAATTTAAGCTCACCCCATCGCCTTCGATGGACATCCTCGTCTCAAGCAACCTCGAGCGCCAACTGTTTGAACTCTCGGGGCGCGACCCCCACCTCATCCAAACCTGGATGGACGAGCTCAAAAGTAAGCGACGTTTTAAGGTGGACAAAGGCAGTTTTGCGGCGTTGCGCGACCATTTCCGTGCGGACTGGGTGGGAAACGACGAGTCACTTGCAACGATTCGCGAGGTTTTTCAGACGCACAGCTACCTTCTCGACCCGCATACGGCCGTTGCGTGGAAGGTCGCGGAACGTCTGCGCGATACCAACCCCGTGCTGATAGTGTCAACGGCTCATTGGGCGAAATTCGGCACCAACGTCTACCGGGCGCTCAACAACATCCCCGCAAAAGACGAACTGCCCGCTCACATCGCTCAACTGAGCGGCACCGCACTCAATGAACTTCTCTCAAAAGAATACGGAGCAGGCGCGATACCCGCACGACTCGCCGAACTCGACACACTCCCCCCACGCTTCACCCAAATCCGCCCCAAAACCCCAAAAGCCATCGAACAAACAATCACCGATTGGCTCGAGCTTTGGCAATAACACCGAAGGCGATGCGCTACGGGTGACTGTCCTGGGTGGTCAACAGCCGCCCGTTGGCACCAAACGAGCGACCGTTGGCACTTGACGGGTCACCGAAAACCGCGAACGACCGTTACTATGCGTCAGTTGTTCTTCATCAGGATAGTTGCCAGCATGTCGGCTACATTTTCGCAGGCATCGATGCAGCGCTCCATGCGTGAAAAGACGTTGCTCCACATGAGAATGTATACTGGGTCCTCTCTGTAATTTTTATAAAGGTCGCGAATCGATTCAGTGTAGAGCTTATCGGCCTCTTCTTCATAGTCATTGACCTCAATAATTTTGGCGGAGAGCGCCGCGCTTTTCTTAAAGTTGCGAAACTCGTCCAAAGCGCTGTAGAGCGCCGTGGTCGCTCGCTCCATGAGCACCGCCATGGGCAGGGCCCTCTCGTAGAGCTCCTGTATGTCATACATATATATCTGCTGCAAAACATCTTCGGTGTAGTCGACTATATCATCAAGGCGATGTGCCACCTCAATGATGTCCTCACGGTCGATGGGGGTAACAAACTCCTTGGCGAGATGGGTGAATATCTGGTGATTTTGTTCGTCGGCGGCGTTTTCGATTTCGTGCATGGTCACAAGGTGTTCGGAGACGGTTTTGGGGTCAAAGTCCCTCAGGACATCAACGAGTTTTCGCGCCTCCTCACAAGCGTATTCGCCCTGCCGTTCCAACGCGTCAAAATAATCGAACCTCGCTCGTGCCATGTAGTCTCCTTTTCTCACAGAAGCACTGATTACATACGTATGTCGCTACGCGCGCCCTCAGTTATCTAAGCGCTTGCGCAGTATTTCATTGATGAGGCGAGGATTGCCCTGCCCCTTGGTCATCTTCATCACCTGGCCGACAAAAAAGCCCAAAAGTCCTGTCTTGCCGCCGCGATACTCAGCGACCTTGTCGGGGTTTGCCGCGAGTACCTCTAAAACGATTGCCTCCAGAGCGTCGCTGTCAGAGACCTGCTGTAAACCATGTTCGGCCACGATGAGCGAAGGTGCCTTGCCGCTTTCTATCATAAGCGAAAGCACCTCCTTAGCCTGTTTGGACGAGATGGTGTCATCCGCAAGAAGCGCCGCGAGCTCAGCTATGCCCTGCGGCGTAAGGCCGCTTTTAGCAAGCGCGATGCCGTTGGCGTTGAGATGGGCGGATACCTCGTTGAGCAAAAGATTTGCTATGGGCCGGGCCTTATCGCAAAGGGTCAGAGCTTCATCAAAAAATGTGGAAAGGCCAGGCTGTCCCGCCAGGTTGTCCGCATCGGCCGCGGGCAGACCCCAAAGCTCGATGTAGCGTCGTTTTTTCGCATCCGGCAGCTCGGGCAGCCGCGCCCGTACCGCCTCGATAAACTCATCGGTGAGGTCATAGGGAGCGAGGTCAGGCTCGGGAAAGAGCCGGTAATCATCGGCGGTCTCCTTCACCCGCATGGAGATGGTACGCTTTGCCGTTGGCTCCCAATGCCGTGTCTCCTGTAAAACCGTGCCACCGCCCTCCAACACCTCAGCCTGGCGACATATTTCGTAAGCAAGCCCGTCGTGCAGGTTCTTAAAGCTGTTCATGTTCTTGAGCTCGGTTTTGGTACCAAGCTCAGTGGCGCCACGTGGGCGCAGGCTCACATTGCCGTCACAGCGCAACGACCCTTCTTCCATGGAGCAGTCGCTTATGGCGAGCGTAAGGTATATCTGCCGAAGTTTTTGCAAAAAGAGCCGGGCTTCGGCCGGCGTGCGAAGGTCGGGTTCGGTAACGAGTTCGATGAGAGGCGTACCGCAGCGATTGTAATCCACGAGCGAATAGGCGGCACCGCTGATGCGCCCGTCGGTTCCACCTACGTGAATCATCTTGCCGGCGTCCTCTTCCATATGAATGCGCGTGATGCCGATGGAGGTAAGGTAGCCGCCTTCTTCAACAGTTGGTCGCGTTCCCGCAAGCACCGCGCGCTCACCGGCGGCGTTACCGCTCACCTCAAGGTCCAAATTACCCCCCATACAAAAGGCGACAGGGCCCTGAGTGGTCTGAAAGTTCTTGGACATATCCGGATAGAAGTAGTTTTTACGATAAAACATGCTTCGCTTCATAATTTCGCAGCCGGTCGCAAGCCCTGCGAGCACAATGCTTTCGATGGCCGCCCGGTTAGGAACGGGCAGCGCGCCGGGCATACCGAGACAGACCGGGCAAACGTGCGTGTTGGGTTCGGCACCAAAACCGATGGGGCAGGAGCAAAACATCTTGGTGTTGAGCGTGGTGAGTTCGGTGTGCACCTCAAGCCCAATGACGGCCTCCCAGTCTTGCAATACCGCCTGAAGCTCTCTCATCGCACACCCCCCTCAAAGCGCGCTCTCTTCTCACCCAAAGAAGGGGCGAGGCGAGCGATATTGGGATAGCAGGATTCGAGGGCAGCGGCAACGCGGATGATGTTTTCATCTTTGAACTGCGGCCCCGTAATCTGCACACCAAGGGGCAAGCCGCTCGTTTTACCCAAACCCACCGGTAGCGACAGACCACCGTTACCCGCGATGTTGATAGGGATGGTGAAGATGTCTGAAAGATACATCGAGGTGGGGTCGGCGATTTCTCCAAACTTAAAGGCAGCGCGCGGGCTCACCGGTGTGATGAGTGCGTCTACCTGCTCAAAAGCCTGGGCATAGTCCTGGGTAATGAGCGTACGCACCTGCTGCGCGGGGTAATAGTACATATGATACACGCCGCTTGAAAGCAGGTAGCTACCGAGCATGATGCGGCGCACGGTCTCGGGCCCAAAACCGTGAGCGCGGCTTTGCTCATACTGCTCGCCCAAGTCGCGACCCCCATCCTCGCGATAGCCGTAACGTACACTGTCAAAACGGCTCAAATTGGAGAAGGCTTCGCAGGGGCCGATGACGTAATAAGCCGCAAGCGCGGCGGCCGCGTTGGGAAGTTCGATTTCGACAAGCTGCGCACCGAGCTCTTCAAGGTGGGCAATGGCCTCGGTAGTCGCATGAACTACTTCCGCCTCAACACCTTTTGCCTCAAGAAAGGCGGGGACAACGCCGATGCGCGTACCCTTAACGCCAGCGTCAAGAAAATCGGAGAACCGTGCCTCGATTCGCTGCGACGTACAATCCTGTGGGTCGCGCCCCGCAATGGCATCGAGAGTCACCGCAACATCGGCAACCGTCTTGCCAAAAGGCCCAACTTGGTCGAGCGACGAGCCAAAAGCGACAACCCCATAACGGGAGACAACGCCGTAGGTGGGTTTTAGGCCCACAACGCCGCAGAAACTCGCGGGTTGACGAATAGAGCCGCCCGTGTCGCTTCCGAGTGCGACCGTGGCAAAACCCGCGGCAACAGCCGCCGCGCTACCACCCGAAGAACCACCGGGAACGCGGTCCAAATCCCAGGGATTGCTGGTGGGCCCAAATGAGGAAGTCTCGGTTGAGGAGCCAAACGCAAACTCATCCATGTTGAGCTTGCCAAGCGGCAAAGCACCCGCCTCCAACGCCTTGCTTACACAGGTCGCCGTAAAAGGCGCTACGTAGTCTTTGAGCATACGCGAGGCACAGGTGGTATGCGTCTGTGCCTGGTTCATGTTGTCCTTAAAAGCGATGGGTACGCCGGCCAGAGCGCCTATCTGTTGAGGGACAAGACCCTCGCCGAGTGCTTCATCGACGCGCTGGGCAGCCTTGAGAGCAAGCTCAAAGGTCGTTTCCAAAAAAGCGTGTATGTGCTCATCTTCCGCTTCGATTCTCTCAAAAGCGGCACGGGCGAGTTCACAGGCGGAAAACTCACGTGCGGCAAGCCCCGCCTGGATGTCTGCCACACCGAGTGAAGAATAGTCCGCTCCCGTCATCGGTCACCTCCGCCGTCACCCAGTATCGGCAAAACGCGAAACTGCCCCTCCTGTTGGGACGGCGCGTTCGCAAGCGCCTCTTCGCGCGAAAGTCCCGACTGCACCACATCCTCGCGCATGACATTGGAAAGCCCCGCTATGGGGTGAAACGTCGGCTCAACACCCTCAAGGTCATATTCGGTGATGGGCTTCAGACTCTCGATGATGTTGTTGAGGTCAACCGTCATCGCCTCGACTTCCTCATCAGAAAGCCCAATACGCGCATACGTCGCTATCCCACGCACGTCCTTCACAGACAGATGCATGTCACTCCTTCGTGTATTCCTGCGTTTTTAGCGTGCGTATACCATTGTAACGGTATTCCCCAAAGAAGGAACAACGAAACAGAACGAGCACATAATCCTCATGAGGGCTCCTGTTCATCATTGCGGCACCCTTTGAATGACTTGTTTTGGATGCCTGAACCGCACAGATAATCCTTAGGTGAGTTTTACGAGGGGGGCGTAGCCTTGGAGGAGGGTTTTGGTTTGGCCGGTTTTTGTGAAGCGGACGTTGAGGGTTTCACCGTCTACGGTGATGACCTCTCCTTTTCCGAAGGTTTTGTGGTCGACCATGTCACCGGGCGCAAAGACGGCGGCTTGGCGTTCGCGTTTGCGTTCTGCCTTTTGTTGCGCGCTCCCATCTTTGCCACCGCCTTCCACGCCACCTGAGTCTCCGGCGC
>JAISFJ010000100.1 GCA_031263665.1 Coriobacteriales bacterium | reverse complement strand
GGTCATTATCGAAAACGCCTGGTAGGGGTCGAGCATCGTGGATTTTTTCTGAGGGTCGCGTACGCCCGCGAGCGTTTGCGTATTCGCACGGTCAAATACGTTGCCCAAGGCGTTGACCGCAACCAGCGCGGTAACGATAATCTCGCCACAGGTGACGCTCGCCGCGCCAAATCCACCTTTCATGGCGAATGGTTCTCCGAGCAGTTTGCCAACGCTGGCACCCATGCCAGCTCCCACGTTGCCAGTTTTCAGCGACCTGCCGGCATTTTCGCGGGCGTTTTCGCAGGCGGCGTATCCAAAGCTGGCATCGGGGTAGACGTCTTGTGCGCCAACGGTCAGGTCGAATATGCAGGCACCGCAGACGATGGGTACGATAATGCCACCAACGTCGAAGCCCATTTCATGCTCGGCCAGCCAACGCATGACCCCTCCGGCGCTGTCGAGGCCAAAGGCGCTCCCTCCACTCAAGACAACGGCATCAACCCGCTCGACGGTGTTGTGTGCTTTAAGCAGGTCGGTCTCTCGCGTCGCGGGAGCCGCCCCCCGAACCGAGCTCGCGCCCACAGCCCCTTGTTCGCAGATGACCACCGTACAGCCGGTGCCTGCGTGCTCATCTTCTGTGTGGCCGAGCAAGAAGCCGAGTGGGAGAGTTGCCGTCGCTCCCGTCTCGATGAGTTTCTCGATGGGCACCCCGACAGGTGTCGAGGTGGGCGGGCTTGTCGGAGGAGTGGGATGCTCACCCATCATTGCGCTCCGCTCAACAGGGCCGTCGCCATGCTTAACGCGGTTTCGATTTCATTGGGTCGCAGCTTGGACAGAGGGGTTGGAGGGCCGTGGACTTCAGGGGAGGCGACACCTTCAACGCGGTACAACATCCAAAGAACATCGCGCCAGGCGCCCATCTTATAACCGTCCGCCCGGTGTGTCGCGAGTTCCTTAAACCCAAAGTGTTTGTGCAGCGCGATACTCGGGTCATTTGGCAAGGTGATGACGGCGTAAAGATTGCAAAAGCCCTGGGCTTTGAGTATCTGAAAGAGTGCCGTATACAACGCGGTCGCAATGCCACGCCCCTGATAACCCGCGTCGATATAGACTGAGAGCTCGGCGTTCCAGCGGTAGGCCTCATGGGGACGCGCCCTGTTTGCGTACGCGAATCCCACGACCTCATCGCCGATGGTACAGACGAGATAGGGGTAGCGCTTTTTAATATCGACCATCGTTTTTTGTATTTCTTCCACGGTTGGTAACGTGGAGACAAAAGTGATGGCGGTATCGGTGATATACGGTGCATAAATATCCAGGATGGCTTGCGCGTCTGGGGCTTGCGCCAAGCGGATGGCGCCCCGGGGCTTTTTTGTCATACTCAGCTCTCCTCACCTGTATAAGCTAATTGTACCCGATACTCCCCTCCGGGAAAACTCTAAAAAATTGACGCCCTGTGCCCCATAGCCGCCAACGTTACAGCTCACATCCCCGTCAACGGCAAAAAAACGGCAAAAAAACAACAAAATATTCAGAAGATTTCAAACAACTTATTGACAATAAAAGTTAGCACCTGTAAACTCCTTGAAGTTATTCAATTCTTACACTGATTGACTTTTGGGGACGGTTTCACTTGTTTGTTGTGAACGGTGGGTTGAGGCGAGAGCCGGATTGGAGTGGAGTGGATTTAACATCATCGATAGCCGCGCGCGCTTCACATAGTATCCCTGTACCTCATGCGCGTTTTACCAAACGAGCCTTTCTTGCCGGTCTCACTGCTCTGCTGGCCGTCATCATGGCGTTTTCTCTCATCTTTTTTCCCACCTCCGCTCATGGCGCCAACAACGCGGATTATGAATCCTGGAACGAAATCGTCGATGAGATGGAAGACATCCTCAATGATGCCTACGCGCAATATGAAGGCGGAGATGCCGCGGCCGGAAAAACGCGGGTTGATGACGCGTACTATGGCTACTACGAGAAGCTCGGCTTTGAAAAGACGGTCATGGCGCATATCTCGGGTGACCGCGCGGCTGAGGTCGAGTACAACTTCAGCTACGCCAAGCGTGCCATGGACGAGGGCAAAAGCGACGAGGCGCGTGAGGCGACCGATACGCTCATCCGTTTGCTCAGGGAGGACGCGAACACGCTTGACGGCTCGGCCGGCAATCCCTTCGTGGCCTTTCTCGGCTCGCTTGCCATCATCGTACGCGAGGGTTTTGAAGCCATCTTAATCGTCGGTGCCATCGTTGCCTACCTGGTCAAAAGCGGCAACAAAAAGCAGGTGCGCCCCGTCTACATCGGCTCGGTGATAGCCCTGGCGGCAAGTGTTGTTTTGGCATTTGCCCTCACGGCGCTTTCGGCGGCGAGCACCGCAAACCAGGAAATCATTGAGGGCGTAACCATGTTGTTCGCGGTTGTCGTGCTGTTTTACGTGAGCAACTGGATGGTGTCTAAGGCCGACGCCTCGGCGTGGCAGTCTTATATCGAGGGCAAGGTGCACACCTCGCTTTCCCGTGGCAGCGTGTTTGCGCTCGCGTTCGCCGCCTTTCTCGCGGTCTTTCGTGAAGGCGCCGAGACCATTTTATTTTACAGCGCGCTCTTTGCCGGCTCTGAGCCCCAGGACACGGGCCTGATTTGGGTGGGCCTTGGCGTGGGCATCGTGATACTCGTCGCCGTGTTCATCCTTATCCGTTTCCTTTCCATCAGGCTGCCGCTCAAACCCTTCTTCATGGGGACGAGTATCCTGATGTTCGCTTTGTGCGTTGTCTTTATCGGCTCGGGCATCAAGGAGCTTCAGGAGGGCAATGTCATCGGAGTCACCGCAATTGGAGGGATGCCGTCCGTCGATTTGCTGGGGATATACCCCACGGTCGAGACGCTGGTTCCCCAAGTCATTCTTTTGGTTATCGCGGTAGCGACTATCGTCTACCAGATACATAAGTGGAAGAAAAACAAGACCGTTAGACAACAAGAAGGAGGAACGAAATGAAGCACTACAAGCTCGTTATTGCATTGGTGGCCTGTTTCGTCGCCGCGTTCGCCCTGCTCGGCTGTACGCAGAGTGGTGACGATACGGCAACGGGGCCGCAGGACGCGGGAGGATTTGAGGAGTATCCGATAGGTGATGACCTTGTGTTAGGGCCGCTCAATGTGGCGGGTGTTTATTTTCAGCCTGTCGATATGGAGCCATCGGGCAATTCGCTCCCTGCCGCTCAAAGCGACATGCACATAGAGGCCGACATTTCTGCTGCCGAGGGCAATGAGTTGGGATACGGCGTGGGCGACTTTGTGCCGAATCTTACGGTGAAGTATGAGATTGAGGACTCTTCCGGCAAGATTCAGGAGGGTTCATTCATGCCCATGAGCGCTTCCGATGGTCCGCACTACGGCGCCAACGTGAAGATAGGGCCGGCGGGCACCTACAAGGTTCGTTTCATCATCGAAAGCCCCGAGGAACAGGGCTATCTGCTCCATACGGACGCGGAGAC
>JAISFJ010000046.1 GCA_031263665.1 Coriobacteriales bacterium | reverse complement strand
GCGCATCATGCATCCCAGCATCTTGGAGTTGCTTGCGCAGTATCTTGTACTGGGTGGTATGCCAAAGGTGGTCGACACCTTTGTTAAAACCGGCGACTGGGAGCAAGTCAGGCAGCTGCAGCGGGAGATAATCAACGCCTATGACCAGGATATGTCCAAGCACGCCCCCTTACAGCAGGTGCCACGGTTGCGTGAGGTTTGGCGCAGTGTGCCCCTACAACTGGCGGAGGAGAACCAGAAGTTCACCTACGGGCACATCAGGAGCGGTGCCCGTGGCCGTGACTACGAGTATGCCCTGCTCTGGCTGGGTGACTGCGGCCTTGTCCACAAACTCAACCGGCTGAGCAAGGTGGACGTGCCGCTCAAAGCCTATGAGAACTTCACCGCCTTCAAGGTCTTTCTCTGCGATGTGGGGCTTCTTTCGTGTATCAACGGCGTTTTGTCCAGCGCCATCTTGAACAGGCAGGTGTTTGGGGAGTTTCGCGGCTCGCTGACCGAGCAGTTCGTGTTACAGGAGATGCTCGCCGCGACCGATTATCACCCTGACTACTGGTCAAACGTTAACAGTCGCGCGGAGATAGACTTTATCGTTCAAGATGTTGTGGACGGCGTTTTTCAGGCTATCCCGATAGAGGTGAAGTCCGGTATCAAGTTGCAATCCCGGAGCCTGGCCGCGTTCATGGACAGGCATCGCAGCCGCAACGCCGTGCGCTTTTCCCAGGCAGACCACAAGGTAAGCGCCGTGGACTACGATGATTGCACAACAGGCAGGATACTGGACCTGCCGCTGTACTGCGTGAGCGCCTTAGGTAAGGCTCTGCAAACGGTACAGTAGCGTTGATGGAGAGTTTAGGATTTGTAATTTTCAGCATCTCTTAATACTGCGCAACGGCAGTCAACACCTCGACCATGAAATACACGCGCTTATTAAAACCGTATCTCTACGTCTTGTCTTTTGTGGTCGGCTACCTCGTAGAAGGTTTTTTGGGAGCGCTTTTCCACGTTGGCTATTATGCTGGAGGGGAAGACGATGATGGCCTGGTTGTATGCTGAGACGTTTGAGTTGAAGAGGCGACGGGCGGCTTGGAGATGGTCTTCCGCGTCGTGGATTCCCCTCTCCAGCTGGACAAAGACATCGCTTGAGCGCAGGTCGGGGTAGTTTTCGGCGACCGCAAAAAGCCCGTCTCGATAGGTGGTCATTGCGGCGTCAGCGGCGCTCAACTCGGCGACGCTCATGCCCTTGCGCAGCTCGATGACCTTGCTAAAGACCTCGGTTTCATGCGTCAGATACGCCTTGGCAGCATCGCGCAGCTTCGTCAGCATGTCGTAGCGCTTTTCTAACGCCACCTCGATATTGGAAAGTCCCTCGTAGACCTTTGTCTCTTTGCGCTTAAAATTATTGGAAACAGAAATCCACCAGACGACTACGATGACGACCACGACCAAAACCGGGAAAAGCAGGCACAACACGAGTTCCATAACAACCACCCTTTCAGCCAGAACGATTTGAGGTATCCACTAAACGAAGCTGCTCTATCATGTTGATGATAGAATATATTTCTTCCAAAACCTTGTTGCGCTCCTGTTCATAATCCATTTCACGCCAGATTTTTTTCGGCTCAAAAAAGTCACGCCCGGAGTTAATGGCAATGTGTATCTTTTCATTCGGCAGAAACTCCAAAGAAAGACGGCCTCTGACCTGCTGGTCGGCCGCCATGATGTATTCCATCATATGAGGCGTCAAGATGTAAAAAGCATCATGGGGGTTGTCCGTTAGAACCGTATATTTTTCATTGAACACCGTGTTATCCATTTCGGCAATCGATGAACTCTCTGCCAGTTTCTTGATGGTGCGCGGTGAGCATTTTCCGGCACAAATGGTAAGTTGTGCGGTAACGGCCTTGTCAAAGTCGCAGACAACCCATTGGCCACGAAAGTCGGTGACAATTTGGGTGTAAGTCTCGGATTCGCCCTTACTGTTTGTTCGCGACTCTGTTTCCGTATGCGTCAGAATAACATCACTCATCTGAATGTGCCGCCCGTTGTGCCAACCATCGATATAGTCGCTTCCCTGGGCAGTGCTCCACCCTTTGAACATCTTCGATGCCATTATCATTTGTAGAGGTATATAATCATTCGCAGAATAATGGAGATTACTAAAAACCTGATTGAGCGCGGGAAGCAGCACAACGTCTACCAGCTCTGCCTTCTTCTCCTTGCGCTTTTTACGAGCAACAGAAAAGTAAATAAAAAAGGGAACACAGATGAGAGCTACCAGAAGAAAGATTCTAATCACTGGCCATAAAAGTAACGGGATCAACTCGGTCATTAAACATATCCCCACTTTGAAACCCACTCCGATTCAATATTTCAATTGTACCATTACGCCGCATTGCCCAAGGACACGCACCTATTATTTTAGTCGTGACGCTGCAATTAACCTGGTTAACCAAATTGGCTTATGGAAGCGCAACCAGTGCAGTCAGTGCAACCCCTCGGTTATATTGAGTCGAACAGATGGCTACTTTGAAAGCCATACGGCCGTCAGGCGATAAAGAGTTACCCCTTGGTTCCAGCCATAAATCTATGGCCCCTCAAGGAGGAGACTTCGAGTACCATAGATGGCGCACGCAATTATCGGTTTCAGTTCGACGGCGCCATGAAAGCCTCATCGCCTGTTGCGGCGAGCGAGGCACATGGCAGATGGTAAGGAGTGGGCATTCGTGAAGGAGTTGTTTCAAAAGAGCAGGGCGATTATGGCGGCGCTCACCGTCAATTTAGCCATCGCCATCATGAAGTTCGCCGTTGCCTTTGTCTCCGGCTCAACCGCGATGCTCTCAGAGGGCATCCACTCCTGCGCCGACACCCTCAACCAGGTTGTGCTGCTCATCGGCAAAAAGCAGGCCGCCCGCCCCGCCAACGACCGGCACCCCTTTGGCTACGCGCGCGTCTCTTTTTTCGCCTCGTTTCTCGTAGCCTCGTTGCTGTTTTTTGTCGGTGGCGCCTTTTCGCTTTTAGAAGCGGTGGAAAAACTCGGGCATATCGGCGATGAAGCCGTCTCGCATGACCCCGCGAGCTTTATCATCGCGGCCGTCGTCCTCATCATCTCAATAGTACTTGAGGCGTTCTCGTTTCGCACGGCTCTCAAAGAGGTCGCTGAGCAGCAAAAACGCGATGGCACCCATTTAAGCATCCCACGCTTTTTCACCGAGACGCGCAACTCATCGCTGATTGTCGTGATGACCGAAGACCTGGCAGCGATGCTCGGTCTTGTGCTTGCGCTGCTCGGCGTCATACTCACCCTTCTCACCGGCAACTTGCTTTTTGATGCCTTAGGCGGCGCGGCCATCGGCATCCTACTGATTGTCGCGGCCGCGATTCTCGGCAAGGAAACCGCGTCTTTAATCATCGGCGAAGCGCTGCCGGCGGATAAAATCGCGGCAATCCGAGCGCTTGTAGAGGACACCCCTCAGGCGGCGGGCTGCCGCGTCATCAAAACCGTCGCCATTGGTACGGATTCGCTTTTGGTTGAAGTCGATGTTGCCTTTGCCGATGACGGCAGCGTGAGTGCCACAGAGATTTTAGAGGCAACCCGCGTCATCAAGACAGGCATCCGCACCCTGCTCGAACACGACGCATTGTTCATCAACACCTGCATTGAACCCGTCTCCCCTTCCACTCCCCCCGACCTTGAAGGCTGACGCACAAGCGGTTTTAGAAGTGCCCTCAAATACTATGAGCTGGGGTTGGGGTTATGACAAATTGGGGGCGGGCTTGGGTGTGATTGATTGCGGTGAGGGTTACGTGGACTGGTTGGCCGAGGCGGTAGCTTTCGCCGGTAGTGGGGTCAACGTAGCGATGGTGT
>JAISFJ010000009.1 GCA_031263665.1 Coriobacteriales bacterium | reverse complement strand
TGGAAATCATCGTTGGCATACAGGAGCACTCGGACGTGCTCCAACATAAGAACGATGGCATATTGGAAGGCTTGAATCTGGCGGAGGTACACTGCATCGACCGCATCGGTATCATCGAGAAGCCGAATGTGACAAAGGTCGCAAAGGAACTGAGACTGACACGAGGGGCGATAAGCAAAATCTCTAAGAAACTGCTGGACAAACTCCTGATTGAAAGCTATCAAGACCCAAATAACAAGAAGGAGATATACTTTCGGCTCACCAAAGACGGCAAGACCCTATTTCGCAAGCACCAGAGTAGACACAAAGAAGTCAGGGACAAATGGTTGTCCCTGTTCGAGTGCTATTCCGATTTTGAGCAAGCGGCGATACTGTGTTTTTTGACGGATGTATCCGACCTACTCATCGGAATGGATGACGGCACAGGTACAGGTACAGACAAATCATTTGACGAGAAAGCCAAGAGGTGATGAGATGCAAGAAATCGCAGGCCATGTATGGGGATCGTTGCTAATGGGTGGCGCTCTGTTCGCTCTGTTGAAGCTGTTCCTCCCACAGAAAAAAGAAGCTGCCACAAGCGTGGCTGACACCATGGACCCCAGATTGAGACAAGCTCTCGAAACCAAGCACTGTGGACTATGCAAACGCGGCTGCCCACTCTCAACCCCACGCTGCCGTCGTGGAATAAAACAACGTGACGCGTTTATCGCAAACTTTACCTCGCGCTGACTTGTGCGCCACACAATTGGCGAACGCGAAGCGTAGCGTAAAATTAGCACTCACAGGGCGGTAACGCGGTAAGGCGAGCGGGATGGGTGGGATGTTTGCGATTGCCCTGATAAAGTTCTGGGGGGCATTGTTTTCGGGGGGAAATCCTGTTAGGCTATCCAAGCAGGGCAAAACTACGTGGTGGGCGTTGGGAAAGGTGGATGCATCATGGGACTTTTTTCGAGGAAAAAGTATGACGGAGAGCATAACTTCCCCCTGTGGACTAAGGGGGGCGTCTGCGATGTCTGCGGGAACTCACTATCAGGGAAAAATGCCTATACGGTACCCGCAAAAGAGTTTTACGCGTCGAGAGAATACAAGGAATACAATACGAAGCGTACCCTTGATTTTCTCTCAAGCAGTCAGATGCTGGCAGATTTAGACGCCACGGAGGCACAGCGCGCCGCTTTTATCGAGAGTCAGTTTGAGGAACGGGCAAAAACCGACAAAACACCTTCGGCGGTTTGCAAAAGTTGCGTGCATATGTTTGAGTGAGGCATGGGAGGATACGTACCGGATGAGGGAACGCTTTTTGTGGCACTCCCCTAACCTTAACTCCCCTAACCTTAAAGTCCTCATCATCTCATGACAGTGGAGGGTTATGATGTCGCTGTTTAAGAAGAAATCTCTCCCTGGGTCCCAACTGCTGCCTGAGCCACGTCTTGAGGCGGCGGCGGTTGAGTTGGCGATAACACAGGCGAATGCTCATATGGGCGCCGCCGGAGACGCGGTTGCTCTGTCTGAGTACCTGTCCGCGGTTTTTGATGAAATGCATACGCGCCTGGACGAAGCGGCGAAAACCAGCGAAGAGCGCGCGATGATTGAGCAACGGGCAAGCTATCTGAAAGAACAGATGACAGCCGGCCTGCTTGAGCGTCGCTTTCTCTACGTTCGATTCGATATTGCCAAGGTTGATTCCGGGGGCTATGGCGGTGCCTGCTACCGAATCCTGTTCCGTGCCATCCCCTTGCGTCGCCTGCTGGGCGTCACGCTCTATGAGGGCGATTCGGCGGCAACACTCAACGGCAGAGAGGACGTCTTTGTCATAGGGCTATACGCACCAGAGCCTCAGTTGGAGCTTATCCGGCAATCAATGAGTAAGTCCGTCGAGTTCAAGGCTGTCTGCGCAAAAGACCCGTTACAGCTGAAAAACGAGAATCTGCGGACAAGAACAGAGCCGCTCGTGGAAGATGGCGTCATGCGCATAGACGGCGTGGCGCGACGCGACGAGCAGAGTGCCTACTGGGCAAAATCGGCCTATGACGCGCTCAAAAGCTCCGGAGAAATCTGAGTCTCAATGACCGGGGAAACGGACATACGCCAGCAGGAAAACGCGGCCATCGACGGGGAGGCGGACACGCACCAGCGGAAAAACGCGACCACCGACTGGCAAAACGTCTACATCTTCATCAGCTCCACCTTCAACGACATGCACGCGGAGCGAGACTTTCTTGTCAAGCGCGTATTCCCTGAGCTTTCCGTCTGGTGCGAAAAGCGGAGGCTGCGCCTTGTCGACATCGACCTCCGCTGGGGTGTTACCGAGGAAGACTCGGAGCATAACAAGCGTGTGGTTGAGGTGTGCCTTCGCAATATCGACACGTGCAGGCCGTTTTTCCTCTGCTTCTTAGGCCAGCGCTACGGCTGGACGCCCACGCCCTCAGACATCTCAGGGGAGACCTTTGCGGACTTCCCCAAACTGAGCGATTATGTCGGCTGCTCGGTAACGGAGCTGGAAATACTCCACGCGCTGCTCGACCCTTTGCACAAAGACCACAGAGAAGCCGTAAAATACGCGTTCTTCTTTTTGCGCCAGCCCGATTACCTGCAAGACATGAGCTATCCACCACTCCGCGCGATTTTCACCAATGACGGCGAAGAAACGGAAAAAGAGCGGGCCTCGGCAGACGAAAAACAGGAGCAACTGCGCCGAAGAATAGCCGAGATGAAGCCCGAGCGCCCGGTCTATCGGTACAGTGCAACCTGGGATACGACCCTGTCAACCCCCGAGCTGTTGCTGGCAAAAAACCGGGACGTTCAACTCACCCAGGGCCGGTTGCGCGACTTTCGCTCTGAGGATGACACGCCTTTAGCCGAGTTAATTTCAGAGCAGCTTAAATACGCGATAACGCAGCGCTTTGGCCAAAGGGATGCCCCGGCAGATGACAGCCCTCTCGCAAGAGAGTTGGTGGAGCAGGAGAAATTCCTGCATCTCGCTGCCGAAGGCTACATCCCCCGGCCCTTGCTGAGTG
>JAISFJ010000004.1 GCA_031263665.1 Coriobacteriales bacterium | reverse complement strand
AATTCAAGGGTAATCTCAGCGACCCCATGATTAAGATACTCTGCGTTGCTCTCGTTATAAACATCGTGTTTACCTTTTTGGGTAAAACCGAATGGTACGAGTCTTTGGGCATAGCGATTGCCGTTTTGCTGGCGACGCTCGTCTCCACATTTTCTGAATATCGCAACGAGAACGTCTTTCAAAAGCTCCAGGCGGAGGCTTCCCGGATACTTTGTAAGGTGTACCGCGACGGCAGTGTGACCGAGATACCCATCGATGGCATTGTGGTGAATGACTGCGTGCTTTTGCAGACGGGGGATTTGGTACCAGCCGATGGCGTGCTTATCGAGGGTTCGCTGATGGTGGACCAGTCGGTGTTAAACGGCGAGACCGAAGAGGCCCATAAGCAGGTCATGCCAAAGGATTACTTCGAGCAGGACTCGGCGATAGATTTCATGAACCCCTATCGGCTCTTCCGCGGTTCTATCGTCTATTCCGGTAACGCCGTCATGACCGTTTCTGAGGTTGGCGACCGGTCGGTTTATGGCCAGATAGCAGGCGATTTGCAGCGCGACGACGACCGCGACACGCCACTCAAGGTTAAGCTCGCCTCACTCGCGCGTGGCATCAGCAGATTTGGCTACATCGGTGGTATCCTCATCGCCGTCGCCCTGCTTTTTCAGCGCATTGTCATTCACAACGGGTTTGACCTCGCGCGTATCGCCGCTTATTGCTCGGACTGGATGGTCATTGCCAACGACGCCATCCAGGCCCTCATGCTCGCCGTCATCATCATCGTCATGGCCGTCCCCGAGGGTCTGCCGCTGATGATTGCCATCGTCTCGGCGCTGAACATGGGCAAGATGCTGCATGACAACGTTTTGGTGCGCAAAATCGCGGGCATAGAAACCGCCGGCAGCCTCAACATTTTATTTAGCGATAAAACCGGCACCATCACCAAAGGCCAGCTCGAGGCGATGGTGTTTGTCGACGGAAAAGGGCAGGAGCACAAAAACATCAAGCAGGTGAAAAGCGAGCTGGCAAGGCTGCTTTCGCTGAGTATCCGCCATAACACCAGCGCGGTCATCACCGAAGAAGCAGACAACACCAAAAGGATTATCGGCGGCAACGCGACCGAGCGCGCCATTCTCGGTTTCATTGCCGGTGCGGGGGAGTTCACCGAGGCTGCGATTGTCAACACCATCCCCTTTGACAGCGCGAATAAATACTCGGCCGCGCAACTCGAAGGGGAGACGAATATCACGCTCGTTAAGGGCGCTCCCGAAAAGATACTTGCCAACTGCCAATCGTATTATGATGAGGATGGACAAAAGCGAGCTCTTGATGACCCCGGGCTCATCGAACGGCAGATAGACGCATTGGCTCGGCGTGCCATCCGCGTGCTTGCGCTTGCCACCAGCGATGGCGACATCGAGGATGGCTGTCTCCCGCAGGGCGCGTGGACGCTGGTGGGCGTTATCGGCATCCGCGATGAAATACGCGAAGAGTCCGTCGCGGCCATCCGAGAGGTGCAAAACGCCGGCGTGCAGGTTGTGATGATAACGGGCGACCGCGCGGACACCGCCGTAGCCGTCGCGAAGGAGTCGGGCCTCATCCAAAATGAGGACGACCTGGTGTTGACCTCCGAAGAACTCTCCCGGCTCAGTGACGCCGAACTGGGCGGGCTGCTCGGGCGTATTCGTGTCATATCGCGCGCGCTGCCCTCGGACAAAAGTCGGCTGGTGCGTATTGCTCAGGAGCTCAACTTTGTTGTGGGCATGACCGGCGACGGCGTCAACGACTCCCCGGCGCTCAAAGCGGCGGATGTGGGCTTTGCCATGGGCGGCGGCACCGAGATAGCCAAAGAGGCAAGCGAAATCATCATTATGGATGACAATTTTAGCTCTATCGACAAGGCCATCCTTTACGGGCGAACCATCTTTAACAGCATCCGAAAATTCATCATCTTCCAGCTCACGGTTAACGTTTCTGCCGTGCTCATCAATTTTGTTGTTCCTCTGCTCGGTATGGAAAATCCGCTGACCATCACTCAGATACTGTGGGTAAACCTGGTCATGGACACGCTGGCAGCTCTGGCTTTCGGCGGCGAACCCGCGCTGCGGCGCTTCATGAGCGAGAAGCCCAAGCGGCGCGACGAAAGCATCGTCAGCCCTTATATGTGGAGTGCCATCCTCACCGGCAGCCTGCTTGTGTTTGCGTTGAGCCTCGTGATTTTGCTCACTCCCTTCTCGACAGGCTTCTTCCGCGATGGTCCCGCCGACGACCCCGGAAGATATCTGCTCACCGGCTATTTTGCCTTCTTCATTTTTGTCGCGGTCTTTAACGCCTTTAACGCGCGGACCAACCAGTTAAATCTGTTTGACAACATCACGCGCAACTTAGGCTTTATCAACATCATCTTGCTCATCTCGGCGGTTCAACTGATTATGACCTACTTTGGCGGCCCCATACTCAACGGCTATGGGCTCACGGTGCCCGAGTGGGGCTTCGTCTTGTTGCTCGCCGTGCTCATCATCCCCGTTGACCTGCTGCGTAAGGTTATTGTGCGCACGCTACGCTGGGATGGGTGACGGTTATGAATACTGTGATAGAAATGCCACTTAAGGAGTAGAGGATGACAGACATGGATAGAGACGAAAGCAAAGAGCCGGCTGCTACCGAGGCCAGTGGAGGCGCAGGCGGCGCAGGCGCTGATGACGGCGTGGGCGGCGCGGGCAAGGTGGGCGGCGCGAGCGCTGAGGGCGGCGAAGAAAGCCTGAGCACATCTAAGAAAATCAGGGAGTTTCTCGAGTCGGCTACTGAGAGCATCATCTTCGCCAGTCGCTGGGTACTCGCCCCCGTATTTTTGGGCTTGGTAATCGCGTTGGTGGCCGTCATGGTCAACTTCATCTACCAACTTGTGCTCTACATCCCCGAATTTCCCACGATGACCGTTGACGATATAGCGGCCAGCGTTTTGAGCCTTATCGACTTAGCACTTCTCGGGAACCTGCTTTTGATTGTCGTCTTTTCGGGATACGAGAACTTTGTCTCCAAGATAAATCCCGCCATGGACCACGAGGACCGGCCCGAATGGATGGGCACGCTTGACTTCTCCGGCTTGAAGATTAAAATCGTCGGCTCGATTGTAGCCATCTCTTTGGTCGAGTTGCTCCAGGATTTCATACATATGGCCGAGTCGCACAGCGTTGACGCCGAGTACGAAATATGGCGTGTGGTGCTGCACCTGACCTTCGTAATCTCCGGCACCCTGTTCGCGGTCATGGACTACGTAGCCGAAAAACGCCACGAAGTCATGCCCAACCACGGCAAAGACGAAAACCCCCCCGACGACCCAGAGTGCGAAGACGAGGGACAAGATTAAAAAAATCCCCACTCGACAGTCCGGTGGTGTTTGCAACCTTTTTGCCTGCGATTTTGTCTTGCAGTACCCTCAAAATATGACCGTTTTGGGTTACTGATGACACCATTTCAATTCTTACGAAGTTCATGAACTGCAAAAACACTGAATT
>JAISFJ010000160.1 GCA_031263665.1 Coriobacteriales bacterium | reverse complement strand
CCCCGGCGGCTGGGTAATAGGCACCTACGACGACAGCTAACCGTGGCAACCCTCTCAATTCTTCGAATCGTTTGCTTTATGCTAAAATCAAAGTTGTTGTGCATAACACGATAGCGAACCAGAGTTTTGCGGGCGACTGGCAAAAGGAGCTTTCATGCCAACCCTATCAGTGTTCTTTGGGATTATTGTACGTATGTATCGTGAAAAAGGTGGTAAACATGCCAAACCTCATATTCATGCGGAATACTCTGGTAGTGAAGTAGTCGTCACATTGGACGGAGAAGTACTTGCTGGCAAAATTCCCAAGAGCAAGATGAAACTGTTGTACGCATGGATGGAAATACACCGTGACGATTTAGAAGCTAATTGGAGTCTTTTGCTGAATGGCGAACAGCAATTTAGAATTGACCCGTTAAGGTAGGTGATTGTTGTGCTGCAACCAAGACTGACCACGGTAGAACCATTGCCCAAAAGGAAGCTCAGGCTGGTTTATGAAACCGGGGAGATAAAGGTATTTGATGTCACTCCTTATGTTGATGGTGATTGGTACGGCGAACTCAACGACGAATCCTATTTTCGCAATGTCCATCTCATTGATGGTGGTAGCGGCATCGAATGGGCACATGGCCAAGACATTGCCCCCCATGAACTTTACGAACTCAGCAAGGCCATTATTCAATAAGGTCTGGATGCTTGGCGAACGCGACACCGTCGCTGTTACTCGCGGTCGGGGAGGTAGCTGTTCAGGGTGACGAGCAGGTCTTTGTGGTTGAGGGGTTTGCCGAGGTGGCCGTCCATGCCCGAATTGAGCGCCTTGTCCCTGTCCTCGCTGAATACGTTGGCGGTTAAGGCGATGATGGGGACGGTCTTGGCCTTAAGCGCGTCGAGCGCGCGAATGCGTCGCGTGGCCTCATAGCCATCCATCACCGGCATCTGCACATCCATCAGGATAATGTCGTAGCGCTTGGGGTCGGCGCTGAACTTCTCCACAGCCTGAAGGCCGTCCTCGGCGCAGTCCATCTCGATACTCGTATCCTCCAGCAAAGCGGCAACAATCTCACGGTTAACCTCAACATCTTCTACCAACAAAAGGCGATAGTCACTGAAGCGCCCTTTGTAGATGTCGGAGTCAAATTCTTCGGGCTCAGAGGTGGGGTCGTCCGCCGGCTCATCAACGGGAACTTCGGGGCACTTTACCGGCACAACAAAGAAAAAGGTTGAGCCCTCGCCTATCATGGAGTAGACATCGAGGGTGCCGCCCATTTTCTCAACGATGCGCTTCGAGATGGCCAGGCCCAGCCCCGTGCCACCGTATTGGCGCGTCGTTGAGTTTTCGGCCTGCTCAAACTGCTCAAAGAGGTGCGCCTTCTGCTCGTCTGAGATGCCGATGCCCGTGTCCTCAACCTCAATCCGCACGGTAACAAGCTCATCTCGCTTGGAGATAAGTCTCGCGCGCACCGTTATCGAGCCGCCTTCGGATGTGAACTTGACCGCGTTGGAAAGCAGGTTGGTGATTACCTGAGCGAGCCTTTGGTCATCGCCGTACAGGTTGGCTGGAATGGCGGGGTCGACCTCCACGGTAAAATGCTGCTTCTTTTCATCCGTGCGGAGGCGAACCAGGTCCGTCACGCGGGCGACCATCTTACCAAAATCAAAGGAAACCTCCGAGAGCTCCAGTTTGTTCGCTTCTATCTTCGACATATCGAGGATGTCATTGATGACGCCGAGCAGGTGATGAGACGCCTCTTTAATTTTGGCGAACGCGTAGTTTTTCCGCTCGGAGTCATCCGTATGCTCGCCAACGGTAGTCATGCCGATAATCGCGTTCATGGGCGTGCGTATCTCGTGGCTCATATTCGCGAGGAAAACGCTCTTGGCACGGCTCGTTTCCTCCGCCACGATGCGCGCCTCCACAATGGGGGTGATGTCGGTGACGTCGATAAAGATGCCCTCGTTTTCGCCGCGCAGCCGGTCGGCAACGACCTTGAGATAACACAGCCTGTTCGAGGCACCTATCCGTACCGAATGGGTGTCCTCGTAATAGCCCTTGATATGAACGATTTCCGAAAATAGGCTTTTGAGCTGCCCTTCTTCAAACAGGTCACCGAGGATGCGACCGACGGCCTTCTTGGGGTCGGGCAGCCTGGCGAGCTGGGCGAGGCTGTCACTCAGATACAACACCTGCCCCTCGTAGTCGACAAGAACCGTCGCGTTCGGCGTGGTCGCAAAAAAGGTTTCAAACGCGTCCGCATCACGGCTGGCACTCGCGCTTTTAGTGGAGACAAAACGCGTAAAGTAAAACGCGATGGCCGAGGCGCTGAGCAGCAGCACGTAATCCACCACCATTTCCATGATGGGCACCGCTTCGACGGGACGCTCCATATTCGTCAACGGTAGATGCAAAGCGATGAGTACGATGCCGGTCACCGAAGAAACTATGATGTACACAAGCATCGCCCGATAGTTGAGATAAAGGATGCTGACCGTGAGAATCAGGGCAGAAATCATATAGTAATACGTGAAGCTGTGCATGAGAAACGATGCCACCAGATAGATAAAGTACAAGACCAGCGGCATATAATATGCCGGATTACCGAGCTTGGTCTGGGAGACGATAAAAAGGATGAGGATGACCACAAGCACGGTTGGCAGGGTAATAAACGCTTCCTGAAACGCGCTCTGCGAAAGGGCGGCGGCCACACGTATGACACCAAAAAATATCACGATGGCAAGCACGAGCCGGTTTGCCAAATCGTGGAACCGCGAATTATAATCCTTGCTGATAAAGCCCCTATATTCCGCCACTCAAACACCCCTTCTTGCTTATATCTTGCTTATATATACCGCGTTATTTTTCCCTGACAGCACTCTCGCTAAAATTATACCTCTCTCTTGGCACTTTGTCCTTTTACGCTTGCCGTCATTGGGCCTGTATCTCCTGGTCGAGGCGTTGGGTTATCTCAAACCACTCTTCTTCGAGTCGGGGGAGACGTTTGCGCAGTTCATGGTATTCGGCAAGCGTTTTATCGAAGGCTTCTTTGTCCTGATAGAGCTTCTCGTCGGCCATGAGTTTAACGAGTTCATCGTAGCGCGTAGTGTCGGCGTCGAGTTGTTGCTCGAGTTCCCCAAGCCGTTTACGGTCGTCTTTAAGAAGCCGATAGGCGCGATTGCGGGCCTGTGCCTCG
>JAISFJ010000140.1 GCA_031263665.1 Coriobacteriales bacterium | reverse complement strand
CGGGCGAGGCTCGGTTGCGGGCCCTTTGACGGTCGCGGCGGTCGCTTTGCCCCTCGAACCCTACCTACTCGGACTCGACGACTCAAAACGGCTAACGCCTGCCAGGCGCCAGGAGCTTGCCACCGAGATTGAAGCGCTCGCCCTCGCCTGCGGCATCGCCCATATCGAAGCTGAAACAATCGACCGCGTTGGCATGGCCGCCTCACTGCGCGATGCCATGAGCCGTGCCATCGAAGCCTGCTCTTGCGCGCCCGACCTCGTGCTGATAGACGGCAGGCCGATGCACATACATGAAAAGGAGTGTTGCATTGTGAAAGGTGACCGCACGGTTGCTTGCATTGCGGCCGCCTCAATCGTAGCTAAAGTCTGTCGCGACGCCTTGATGGTCGCCGCCGACGCGCGATTTTCCGGTTACGGTTTCGCCTCAAACAAGGGCTATGCCTCGCCCGAGCACATCGCGGCCATCCAAAACAAGGGCTTAAGCTCGTTTCATCGTAAGACGTTTTGCCAGAATTTTTTTCAACAACGGCTTTTTTGAAGGTCTCGAATAGTCCCTTAGTTTCTGGCTCATTTTCGGGCCACGCTGAGCAGTATATACCTTTCACACCTGAAAATCGACCGTTTACGGAAATACCTTGGCAAAGGGCTCAAGAATTTTTTCGATGATTTTCCGGTAAAAAACAAAGCGCTGAGCAGCACGGGTCAATATTCGTTCAACATTCGTTCAACAACAGGAAATCGCTCGTTCATCAACCGTTTTGCATAAAGCACAACTCGCTTGTTCATGCTGTGTAAAGAAAAGGGCACATCTAAAAATCAAAGCGGTGACAAAGGAGCGCGTATGACGGCAGAACGCAAACAACTTGGCAGTCAAGGAGAAAACATAGCCTGCAGCTTTCTCGAGAGTTCGGGCGTGGAGGTTATCGAGCGCAATTGGAGGTGTCAGGCGGGAGAGGCGGACGTGATAGCGCGTGAGGGGGATGAGCTTGTTTTTATAGAGGTTAAGACCCGCTCATCAAACTCCGCGGGTTTTCCTGAGGACGCGGTTGACCGCAGGAAGCGGAGACGTTACGAAAAGATAGCCGTCGAGTATCTTTTCTCGCACGACATTCCTTCCGCGCGCGTGCGCTTTGATGTGCTGGCGCTGCTGATTTCCGCCGACGGCAAGGCATTTTTACGGTATCACCGTGACGCTTACGGCGAAGGCGACTAGTGCGAGACATGACTCGACGTGAAGAACAGGTCGGCTTTGTTACGACCGCAACGATTCAGGGTATCGATGCCGTGCCGGTCACGGTTGAGGTGAGCGTTGGTTCGGGCCTGCCGGGTATTCATATCGTCGGTATGCCGGATACCGCCATTCAGGAGGCGAAGCAACGGGTACGCCAGGCGCTCAAGGCGGCCCACTTTGAAATGCGCAATCGCTTTGTTGTGGTGAATCTGGCGCCGGGTTCCGTACGGAAAGTCGGCTCGGGCTTCGACCTGCCCATCGCCTTAGGTTTTCTTATCGCTACCGGCCAGATAAATCCTGAACTCGTCAAAAACCGGCTCTGTGTGGGAGAACTCTCGCTCGACGGCAGCGTGAAAGCCATCTTTGGGCAACTTGCGTATGAGCATATCGCGCAGGAGCGGGGCTGGGGCCTTATGACGGGGCCGACCGTTGCCGGCGTTTTTACGCAACGAGGGCAGGAACATATCTGTCTTGAGCACCTCTCCGATTTGAGAAGCGGGTGTTTTGCACAGCCGGAGCCCACCATGGTGACCAGTGGTGATACGGGCACCGATTACGCCGACATCGCGGGCAACGACCTGGCAAAACGCGCCCTTCAGATAGCGGCGGCAGGCTCACATGGCCTATTGATGGTGGGGCCGCCTGGGTCGGGTAAAACCATGCTTGCGAGCAGACTGCCCTCCATATTGCCGCCACTTGCCGAAGACGAGCGTGTTGAAAGCGCGCTCATCCATTCGGTTGCCGGACTACCCTTCGATTGGATACTTCAAGGTGAGCGCCCGTTCAGAGCGCCACATCATGGGGCTTCCCGGGCGGGACTCATCGGTGGGGGAAACCCCACAACAGCGGGGGAGGTGTCGCTTGCCCATAACGGGGTGCTTTTTCTTGACGAGCTTCCCGAGTTTGGCTCGTCGGTACTCCAACTCCTTCGTCAGCCTATGGAGCAGGGCTTTGTTACGTTAGCTCGCGCCAGCGGCACGGTTGTTTTCCCGGCGCGCTTCATGTTTGTGGCCGCGTCAAATCCCTGTCCCTGTGGGTTTTATGGTGACCCCAAACGGAGCTGTACCTGTACGGTCCCGCAAATCAGCCGCTATCAGGGAAAGGTGGGCGGACCGCTTATGGACCGCATCGAGATAATCGTTGACGTGTGGCGCTCCGACGCGGCCCATGTACTCAATACGGGGCAAGGGACAAGCTCCGCCCAGTTAAAGGAGGGTGTCATGCGGGCACGTGCCTTTGCGACCCAGCGGCAGGCTCGCGATGAAGAGCAGGGCTTGATTGCCAATTCGACTCTTGCCAATGGTTCGGGGGCAGCCCTGCTCGCTTCGTGTCGATTTGGAACCAAGGAACGGGCATCGCTTGAGATGATGGCGGAGCGCTATCAGCTGAGTGGACGGGGAATCATGTGCGCCGTTGCCGTCGCTCGTACCATCGCTGATATGGAGGAAAGCGAGCGGGTCACAAGCGAGCATCTGTTGGAGGCCATGAGTTTTCGCAAAAATGACCGGGAGTCGGTGGCGGCATGACCTCAGTAAAAGCAGCGGATAAACGCGTTCAGCAGGCTGGCGAGACGCACGAGGAACTACGTTGGGAAATCGAGCAGCAGGACCCGCGCTTTCCTGAAGGCTTGTATCGGGTTGAGCAGGTTCCCAAGCGCATCTATATCAAAGGCGGCCATGAGCTCCTTTCGATGCCGGGTTTGGCTATTGTTGGCGCGCGCAAGGCAACTCCCTATGGCCTCAACTGTGCACGGCGTTTTGCTCGATTGGCGGCCGCGCGTGGCATCGTCGTGGTGTCGGGTGGGGCAATTGGCTGCGACCAGGCCGCGCACAAAGGAGCGTTGGAGGTGGGAGGCAAAACCGTTGTTGTGCTTGGGTGCGGGGCAGACGTTGTGTATCCTGCTCGTGCGCGCGACCTGTTCGCTCAAATCCTTGCGGAAGGTGGAACCATCGTTTCAGAAGCCCCCTGGGGCTCAGCGCCTTCGCGGTGGAGTTTTCGCAAGCGCAACCGTCTCATCGCCGGCATCGCGCGCGCCACCCTCATTGTCGAAGCAGGGTTGCCGAGCGGTACCTTCTCGACTGCCGATGCGACTTTGGCTCAGGGCAAGGAGGTGCTCGCGGTGCCTGGGTCGATTTTCGCTCAGGAGTCGAAGGGAGCAAACCGCCTCATCTTTCAGGGAGCGCTGCCCATTGTTGATGATGAGAGTTTTGAAGATGCTCTGACCCAGATATTTGGACTGCCCACCGCTTTTCCCACCGCGTCGGTTGTCCCTATTGCTCCCACCGTCGTGTTGCCGTCTGCTCACACGTCTGAGTTGACGGCGGAAGACAAAATGAAGGCCCAAACGCTTACCGCCATCATCCATCAGCCGCTTCGCGCCGAAGAGCTTTTAGGTATTTGTGGCGATGATGTCACAGAGGTGATACGCTATCTTACGGCGTTGGAACTCGCGGGTCTTGTGACGCGGCTTCGGGATGGTCGTTATGCGGCTGGCATGTGAGCATCTGGCGCACAAACAACTCGGCACTTCCCTTGTAAACGGAGAGAAAAAATGGCTCTAACGGATACCGTAACCATCATAGGCGGAGGGCTTGCCGGCTCAGAAGCCGCCTGGCAGCTTGCCGAGCGGGGCGTGTCGGTGCGCTTGTATGAGATGCGTCCAAAGCGGCGGACTCCCGTTCACAAAAGTGGCGACTTGGCGGAACTCGTCTGTTCAAACTCCCTGAAAAGTCTTGACGAAAGCTCGGCTGCCGGTGCCCTTAAATATGAATTGGCCACGCTCGGCTCTTATCTTTTGCACTGTGCGTTTTCAACGCGGGTGGCGGCCGGTGGCGCTCTCGCTGTTGACCGCGATGCTTTTGGGAGGCTTGTGACGAGAAATTTGGAGGCCCACGAGGGCATCGAGCTTATCCGCGAAGAGTTCACGAGCCTTCCCGCACTGGTGGTGGCGCAAAGTCCGGGCATCATCGCGACAGGGCCTCTGACTTCTTCGAGCTTTGAGGCACAGTTGGTAGGGCTTCTCAAGCGCAAGAGCCTTGCGTTTTATGACGCGGCCGCGCCCATCGTCGATGCCGACTCCTTGGACTTGGAGCGTTTGTTTTTTCAATCGCGCTACGATAAAAGTGGAGCCGACTATCTCAACGCTCCTTTGACGCGTAAGGAATATGATGCGCTCATAGAAGAATTGGTAAAAGGCGAGCGAACCCTGCCGCGTTCCTTTGAGACCGCCGAGCTGTTTCAGGCGTGCCAACCGATAGAGGAAGTCGCGCGTAGCGGGCATGATACCTTGCGCTACGGTGCGCTCAAACCTGTGGGGCTTAAAGACCCGCGAACAAATCAGCGCCCCTGGGCGGTTGTTCAGCTGCGTCCGGAAAACAACAACCAGACGGCCTACAATCTGGTTGGCTTTCAAACCAATCTGACCTTTGGCGAGCAAAAGCGGATATTCCGTCTCATTCCCGGCTTTGAAAAAGCGGTGTTTTTCCGGTATGGAGTCATGCACCGCAATACGTTCATCGATTCACCTCAGGTGCTTGATGAAGGATTTGCCCTGCGTGGCGCTCCGTCCCTGCGTTTTGCCGGGCAGATTACCGGCACCGAAGGCTATGTTGAAGCGATAGCGAGTGGTTTGTTCGCGGCACTTGCCACGTATGCCCAGTTGCAGGATATGAAGCCTGCTCTTTTGCCAGAAGAAACCGTACTCGGCTCCCTGTTTGCCTACGCGACCGACCCTGCCAATACTAACTATCAACCCATGCACGTCAATTACGGCATCGTCAAGCCTTTGGCAAAAACCGTGCGCCGCAAAAATGAGCGCTATGAGGCCTACAGCCTTCGTTCCCGTATCAGCATTGAGGCGTTTCGAAAGCGGAACAGTTTTCTTTCATTTCTCCCGTCGTATGAGGTGCCCCTTTTGCTACCATGAGTAGATGATAAAAGACAGGCAACATCTTATCGACTCCTTTCTCACGGTGCTTTGTGTTGAGCGTAACCTTTCGTCGCATACCATTCGCGCGTACGGTTGTGACCTCGATAACTTCTTTTCGTGGATGGACCGCGAGCGACTTGAGCTTACGAGCCTTAACCACAAGGTTGTCCGCCGCTATCTTGCCGAGATGGACCGCGCCCGCTATAGCAGAACTACCATCCAGCGGCATCTCTCGGCCGTCAAGGCCTTTTTTTCCTGGCTGGTGGAAACCGACTACCTCGACGACGACCCTCTGAGCGTTGTCTCGGGTCCAAAACAGCCCAAGCGTCTGCCCACGACCCTTGCCGCGCAAGACGTGTCACGATTATTGGAAGTCAGCGATGTCACCACATCGGTGGGATTGCGCAATCAGGCGATAATCGAGCTGTTCTATGCGAGTGGGGCGCGTATTTCGGAGGTAGCGGGCCTTACCGTAGCCTCGATTGATTTTGCTCAGATGCAGGTCACCGTACTCGGCAAGGGCTCCAAACAGCGCATCATCCCTCTCCACAGGCTTGCGCTGCGCACGCTTCATGAATATCTTACAACCGCCCGCCTCGATTTGTTGGCTCGCGCGGAAAAACCGATAGACGCGCTTTTCCTCACGAGGCGCGGAAAGGCTATGAGCACCGACGCCATCCGCAAGATGTTTAAGCAGGTGATTCGTCAGGCGGGACTTGATGATTCGCTGTCACCGCACGACCTGCGTCATTCCTTTGCCACCGATGTCTTAGATAACGGTGCCGATTTGCGTTCAGTACAAGAGATGCTCGGCCACGCGAGCCTGTCAACCACGCAAGTATACACACACCTGTCCGTCTCCCACCTCAAAGAAGCCCACACCCGCGCCCACCCCCGCTCCTGAGTAGTTAACGCCCTGCGACCTGTAATCGGGGAGGGGAATTATGATTATTTTCGATTCGAACTACTAGACAGTATCCTATATTTGTATTACTCTTGTATCGTTTTGAATATGCTGGGAGGGGCGCCGTGGTAGCCCAGCAAAAGGAGACGGGATTAGTCAAGCAAAAGAAAGGAATAATTATGAGCGATGTTCTAGAAAAGGTGAAGGAGTACTACGGCAAAACGCTGACTGGCAACAAGGACCTTCAGACCAGTGCCTGTTGCTGCGGCGAGGAGTCGCTTCCCAAAGAAGTACGCGAGGTGTTGCCGCTGATTGCGGAAGAAATTCTCGACCGTTTTTATGGTTGTGGCTCTCCCTTGCCGCCGTTTTTGGAGGGCATGACCGTTCTCGATTTGGGCTGCGGCACCGGGCGCGATGTCTATATCGCCTCCAAGCTGGTGGGTGAAAAAGGCCATGTCATCGGTGTGGACATGACCGAAGAACAGTTGGAAGTCGCCCGCAAGTATCAGGATTATCACAAGGATAAGTTTGGCTATTCTGCTTCAAATGTGGAGTTCGAACAGGGCTACATCGAGGATTTGGCCTCCATCGGCATTGCGGACGCCTCCATCGACGTGGTCATATCAAACTGCGTCATCAATCTTTCACCGGAAAAAGAACTGGTGTTCAAAGAGATTTTCCGTATCCTCAAGCCCGGCGGCGAACTATATTTCTCCGATGTTTTTGCCGACCGCCGTGTTCCCAAAGAACTCTCCGAGGACCCGGTGCTGCGCGGCGAGTGCCTGGGCGGCTCAATGTATGTTGAGGATTTTCGGCGCCTGTTGGCCAAAGTGGGTTGGCCTGACTTCCGCTACATGAGCAACTGCTCCATCAGCCTGGATAACGACGAAATCGCCGCCAAGGTGGGCATGGTCAACTACAGCTCACGCACCGTGCGGGCGTTTAAGCTGGATGTGCTCGAAGACATCTGTGAGGACTACGGTCAGGTGGCGTATTACTCGGGCACCATTCCCGGCTATCCGCACCACTTTGACCTCGATGACCATCACCGTTTCTTCACCGGACAACCCATGTTGGTCTGCGGCAACACCGCGGGCATGGTGGAAGAAACGCGTTTTGGCAAGGCATTCAAGGTCACGGGCGACCATTCGGTGCACTACGGCGCCTTTGACTGTTCCGGAGGCGGCAGTGACGACTCCTGCGACTGCTCCGGCGGAAGCTGCTGCTAGGAAGCCAACTGTGCGCGACCGCGCAACAGCACGACCTTGCGACCGCGCGACCGAGGCAAGACGGTATAGGGCGGCATGAGTGCCGAGGCCACATGATTGCTGTCATAACTTGGAGGAACCATAACAGGGGAGATTACGTCTCCATCTGTCTTATTCTTTGGAGGAACAATGAACCAGTTACGTGAGTTTGCGGGAGAGT
>JAISFJ010000122.1 GCA_031263665.1 Coriobacteriales bacterium | reverse complement strand
TCGCGAGCATGTTCTAAGGCGGCGTCGATGCCTTCCGCGTCTTTGCCACCGGCCTGAGCCATGGTTGGCTTGCCGCCGCCACCTCCTTTGATGAGCGGCGCAATCCGTTTGATAATCGCGCCGGCATCAAAGCCCGCGTCGATGGCGGCGGGGGCTCCGGCTGCGAGCAGCAAAGGCGCACCCGTAGGCGTGAGTCCTCCTAACACGACGGCCGCCTCATCCCCGAGTTTTGTGCGCACCACATCCCAAATGCTCCGAAGCCCCTCCACCACGTGACCATCGGAGCGCGCGATAACGAGGCGATAGCCAACGTTTATCGCCGCTTCAACAAAAGAGTCGATGTCATCAACGGCCGAGGCCAGACGCCTTTGTTTGAGTTCACCCTCAAGCTCCTGAACACGCCTTTGCAAGGCCTCTATGCGCTCAGTGAGCTCGGCAGGTTGCGCTTTGATGAGTTCGGCTGCCTTGGTAAATTCGGCCTGGATACGGTTGACGTATTCGAGCGCGTCAAAGCTCGTCACGGCCTCAACACGACGCAGGTTGGCGCCAACCGAGGACTCGCTGATGATTTTCAAAAATCCTATCTGGGCCGTATGGTTCACGTGGGTGCCGCCGCAGAGTTCCCGCGACGCAGGGCCAGCCTGGAGCACACGCACGGTCTCGCCGTACTTCTCACCAAACAGCGCCGTCACGCCACTTTCACGCGCCTCGTCAAGCGAAGTTTCATAGGAACTGACGCTCGAATCCTCCATGATGAGATTGTTAACCAGCTGCTCAACCGCGGCAATCTGCGTGGGAGTGACCCCCTCAAAATGCGTAAAGTCAAAGCGTAGGCGGTCGGGGGCGACAAGCGAACCGGCCTGCTTGACGTGCTCACCTAAGACTTCGCGTAAAGCGTGATGGAGAAGGTGCGTCGCGGTATGATTACGCTCAACGCGCTCGCGACGCAAAGTGTCGATGGCGGCATGGACGGTGTCGCCCACACGAAGCGTCCCGTCAACGGAGCCCAGATGAGCGTAAATCGCCTTTTCGTAGACCTTGGTATCATCAACGGTGAAGGTAGCCGTGGCCGACTGAAGGCTGCCGGTATCGCCCACCTGGCCACCCATCTCACCATAAAACGGAGTCACATCGAGCACAATCTGAGCTCGCTCGCCGTCGCTTATGCTGTCAACTCGAACGTAAGAAATCTCGCCGTCGCTTACGCCGGCACTGCCGCCCTTGCCCTCACCAGCGTTGCTGGCGGGACCCTCGCCAGCGCCAACGCCCTCGCCCTTGTTCTGCTTGGCTAGCACGATGGCAAGTACGCGCGCGTCTTGTTGCGTGTGACGATAGCCCACAAAGCGTGTCGCGCCCGTCTCGCTCAACAGGTCGCTGAACACGCCTCCGATGGCGCCCCAGGCGTCATCTTTTACGGCGGCGCGCGCGCGTTCGCGCTGGTCGTTCATGCGAACATCAAAGGCCTCACGGTCAACTTCCACCCCCTGCTCGGCGGCGATTTCGATGGTGAGGTCGATGGGAAAACCGTACCGGTCGTGCAACTCAAAAACCGTCTTGCCACAAAGTGTGGGCTTATCTTGCTCTGCCGCCGAGCCGTCAGCCGAGCCACCAGCCGAACCATCAGCCGAACCATCAGGCGAGCCGCCAGCCGCCGCCACACCCGCGACAACTCCAGCTGGCTCGTCGGTGAGCAGAGCCTTTAAATGGGTGTCGAGGTAACTTTGCCCGGAACGCAAGGTCTGGCCAAAGCGCTCTTCTTCCGCGTGAACAATGCGCTCGACGAGTCGCTGATTCTCACGCAGCTCGGGGTAAGGCCCGCCCATCTCATCGATGATGGCAGACACATAGCTACCCAAAAACGGCGGCTCAATACCGAGCAGCTGCCCATGGCGCACCGCACGGCGCAACAGGCGGCGCAACACGTAGCCGCGTCCTTCATTGGAGGGCAAAATACCATCGGCAATCATAAAGGTCACCGCGCGCGCGTGGTCGGCACAGATACGCAGACTCAGGTCGTCTCGCTCAAAAGCACCATAACTTTTGTGCGAGAGGTCCTCACCTACCGCGATGAGTCCCCGCAGTATGTCCGTCTCGTAGTTGGACGAAACCCCCTGCAAAATGGCGGCGGTTCGTTCGAGGCCCATACCCGTGTCGATGTTTTTTTTGGGGAGCAGAACAAGGCTGCCATCCTCCTGACGGTCATATTGGGTAAAGACGCAATTCCAGTATTCAAGATAGCGGTCGCAATCGCAGCCAGGACCACAATCGGGACTTCCGCATCCGAGTTCGGGTCCTTGGTCGTAGTACAGCTCACTACAGGGGCCGCACGGACCGGTGGGCCCCGCCATCCAAAAATTATCAGCGTCGCCAAGGCGTGTGATATGGTCTTCCGGAACACCGAGCGCCTTCCATATCTCTATGGTCTCATCGTCATCAACATAAACAGTAAAATAGAGACGCTCGGGAGCAAAGCCCAGCACTTCGGTGGAAAATTCATAGGCCCAGGCGCACATTTCCTCCTTAAAGTACGTGCCAAAACTAAAATTGCCCAGCATCTCAAAAAAGCTCTGGTGCCGCCTGGTGGTGCCTATGATGTCGATATCGGTGGTGCGCACGCATTTTTGCACGGTGGTGGTGCCAGCAAAGGCGGGGTCAAACTGCTTTTGCTGAAGAAAATAGGGCTTAAACTGCACCATGCCCGCGCTGGTAAGAAGCATGGAGGGGTCATCGGGAATCAGAGACGACGAGGGCATACGCTTACAGCCCTTCGACTCAAAAAAGCTCAGATACTTTTCGCGCAGCTCGCTACTTTTCACGGCTCCCCTTCTCGGTCTTGGTCTCGGCTTTAGGCTTGGTCTCGGCTTTAGGCTTGGCCTCAGCTTTGGGCTCGGCTTTGACCCTGGCCTTGGCTGCGGCAATCTCGGCTGTGGCTCGGGCCTTAACCGCTCCGGTAACTTTGGCCCTGACTTCACTAATTTTACTGGTCATGTTAATCTTTTCGGCCCCAACCGCGTCGGCGGCAGCGTCGATGACACGCTCGGTGTCTTTCGGGTCGCGCGTTGAGTGGCCCTTAAACAAGGCACCCGACTCATCCACCAAACGCCGCCCCGTATGTTTCTCAAAATAGTACACAAAAATAGCCTTTACCGATGAAAGCAGGGGTATGGCGATAATCAGCCCGGGGAGGCCTCCGAGAACTCCCCCCGCGAAAACTCCCACGAGCACAATGGCCGGATGGAGGTCCACAACCGAGGACATCACGCGCGGCGTGATGAAGTTGTCGGTAATCTGCTGCGCGAGCACAATCACCACAATCGCCAAAAGAGCGACAAGCGGACTGACAAACAGACCAATGAGCGCAACGATAAAGCCGGCAATCCACGGCCCTACGTAGGGAATGAAGTTC
>JAISFJ010000095.1 GCA_031263665.1 Coriobacteriales bacterium | reverse complement strand
CAATTTAATCGAGCTGTCTCTCGTACCACCATACCCGATAAATTGAGGGATGAGACCGTGAAATGCCGCTGGCGGTCTTGAGATAACCGCTCACCCTATCGCCTACGCAAGCTCGCAATTAAATTTTTTTCAACCTATTCCGGTTAGATTATCACCGATTCGAGACCAGGAGCTTGGACTTCCAAAAAGGTTTAAGTTCTGGTCAGTTTTGGGTCAGCTTTCAGGCAAAAATCGGACAGTTTTGGTTCAGGTTTCAGGACAACATCGTAGCGCATACTGTCTGCCACTTTGCAAGACCGATTGAGAAAGGCTGAGCAGTGACCCAAACAAGGAAACGAATCATACTCGCGCTTATCTGCGGCATCATCGCGGCGGCGGCCATGGCGTATTACGCGACGGGCGTGCGGGCAGAGGCAACGCAGACGCGACAGGAGGCGCTTGCCGCCTATGGAGGAGAACAGATTGAGATATATACCGCCACGCGCGACATCGCCGTGGGGGAAGTACTCTCGAATGAAAACGTCTCTTTGAAGCTCTGGCTGAGCGACCTGCTCCCCAGTGATGCCCTTTATGAGCAGGAAGAGACGCTCGGCCAGATCGTGAAGGTGCCGTTGATGAGAAATGAGCCGGTTGTCGCGGCCAAGCTCGGGCAGACGGCGACTCCCGTGAACGTGCCTGAGGGGCTGTGCGCGGTGAGTGTCCCTTCTGAAGATGTGCTTGCGGTAGGCGGCGCCATTCAGGCGGGAACCTTTGTGACGATTTATGCCGCCGATACCTCAACGGTCGAACTGATTGCTGAAGAAGTGCTCGTCTTAGAAACGAGCAGCGGCGCGCGCGCGACTTCCGAAGGGACTTCTGAGCTGTTTGGTGGCTCAGATTCCCGTCCAAAACTGTCCTGGGTGACCTTGGCGGTGGAACCGGACACTGCGCAGGAACTGATTGCCGCCTCGCGTTCCCAAGAATTACATCTTGTCTTACCAGGAGGTGAGATTCATGAGTGAAGAAGAGGTCGCGTACCTGCCCATCTTTTCTCGCGATGGTGCGGGCGACGGTGGCGATGAGCAATTCGTCGATGATGCTCAAAAGGCCGTTACGGTATTCACTTCAAGTGAAGAATGTCGCAGGACTTTGTTGAATATTGCTTCGTCGGTTCCGGTTGTTGTTCGTAACGGAGGTGGTTCGGTGACTCCCATCAATTTGGCGGCGGCTTTGTGCGTGGACGCGCCTGAGCGAGACGTTTATCTTATGGAGGATAACCCGACGCAGTCGTTGGTGGGCAGGGCACGCGCCGCCGGCATACGCGGTATTCTCAACGGCGTACAGGTAAGAGAACTGCTCTGCGCGATGTATGTGGCCTCTGCTCCGGTTGAGAAAGCTCCCCCAACTGAGGCACCTGCTTTGGCCGTCTGGGGCGTTCCGGTTGAGGTATCCGTTCCGGTCGCAACACCTGCTCCGGCTGAGGCGCCTGCTCCGATTGAGGTGTCCGCTCCGGCCGCGACGCCTGCTCCGGCTGAGGTACCTGCTCCGATTGAGACAACCGCTCCGGCTGAGGTACCTGCTCCGGCTGAGAATCCTGTTCCGGCTGCGACGCCCGCTCCAGTCGTGACACCTGCTCCGGTCACAGCGCCTGCTCCGGTCGCGACGCCTGCTCCGATTGCAGCGCCCGCTCCGGCTGAGGTCACCAGGCGGCCCCTTCCCGAACCATCTGCTTCGAGTGAGCCCGCCGCGCCTGCTTCACCGGTTGCTCTACAGGATTTTCATGACACGACCATCCCTTCTGCCGCGTCGGCACAACCCGCTTTGAACCGCGGTCGGGTGATTGGCTTCTTCTCGGGAAGAGGGGGAGTTGGGAAAAGCACGGTTTCTTTGATGACCGCCTTCGCGGCTCAAAAACGAGGTTCACGGGTCGCTCTTGTCGATTTTGACTTACAGTTTGGTGACCTTGATTATCTTGCGGGAAAAGAGCCCTCAAGCCGTATTCAGCGCCTTACTCTGGCACAGTTGTGTGCCCAGGAACACGATGTTTCGTTATCCGATGATGCGCTTGCGCTCGTGTGCGCCCCTGAGCATCCCGAGCAGGGAGAACAGTTCGCTCCCGCGATTTCACGGATGCTCGAGATGCTCGTTGCCCAGCGGGATATGGTCGTTATCAATACGGGCTCGTTTTGGACGGATATACACGCGAGGGCCGCGCAGCACTGCGACCACCTTGCGCTTCTCATGGACCAGCGCGCTACCTCAATTGAAGCCTGCAAACAGGTTGTCGACCTCTGTATCAGGATGCGGATGCCTCAGGTTCGCTTCCATTATCTTTTGAACGGTTGCGGGCGACACGCTTCGTTGATGCCGCAGGATGTCAGCCTTGCGCTTGGAGGGGTCGAAGTCTGTGGGCTTGCCGACGGTGGTACTTTGGTGGATGAGCTCTTAGCGCTTGGCTGCCCGCTTGAACTGCTCGGCAGCGGCAACGCCTTTGTCGCTTCGCTTGAGAATTTTTTGGACGGTTTGGTGGGCCATTCGTCATCGGATGAGGATTTTCAGGAAACCGCTGGCTCGCAGAGGCACAAGTCGAAGATACTCGACTTTGCGGCCCTGAAGGGCTTTTTTGAGGGGGCGCGCCGTGTCGCTACTTGATTATCTGCAAACAAGCTCGGATAACTTTTCGCACATGACGGGAGAAAGGGAGCGGTGGCATCAAAAGTTGCGCCTCCGTGACGCTCTTTATCAGAGACTGCCCAGTGAGCGCATCGCCGAGCTTCTTGTGCGGGATAAGGCTCGCGCCGAACGGGAAGTAAAAGCCGTCCTCGACCAGCTGACGCTCGATCCAAGCTATGAGGCGCGCGAACCGCTTCGGCGCATGGCGCTTATCCAGGAGGTATTAAATCTCGTTGTGGGTCTGGGGCCTCTTGAGAATATGCTCGCGGACCCCTCGGTTACCGAAATTATGGTCAATGGTCACGATAGGGTCTTTTTTGAGCGCGATGGCTGTCTGTACGCAAGCGATGTCGTCTTTGATGACGAACAGCAGCTCCGTATGGTAATCGACCGTATTGTTGGCCCTTTGGGTAGACGGGTCGATGAGCAAAGCCCGCTTGTGAGCGCGCGCCTGAAACAGGGGCATAGGGTAAACGTGGTGATTCCTCCGCTTTCCCTCGATGGCCCTATTCTCACCATCCGAAAGTTCAGAGAAGAAATGTTTACCCTCGGCGAATTGGTTTTACGTGGGAGTATGGAAAACACGATGGCCCAATTGCTGCGCTGGGCGGTCATCAGTCGTAAAAACATTGCGGTCAGCGGTGGTACGGGCGGGGGCAAGACCACGTTACTTAATGCCCTGTCGGTTGAGATACCATCCTGTGAACGGATAATCACCATTGAGGACGCGGCGGAACTGCGATTTACGGCTCATCCGCATGTGGTTCGCCTCGAAGCCCGCATGAAGAACATCGAAGGCTCCGGCGAGGTCAGCATCCGTGATTTGGTGGTAAACGCGCTGCGTATGCGTCCCGACCGTATCGTTGTGGGGGAGTGCCGTGGCGCGGAAGCCCTCGACATGCTGCAGGCGATGAACACGGGACATGATGGCTCGCTTACGACTTTGCACGCAAACTCTCCCAACGATGTTATTTCTCGCCTTGTCATGATGGCGCGTTATGGCATGGACCTACCGGTAAAGGTCATCGAAGAACAGATAGGAACCGCACTCGACCTCATCGTACAGATTGACCGCAACGCTTCCGGCGTTCGGCGTATTACGCAAGTTTGCGACTGTCGGGCATTGCACGGTGCCATCGAGCTTACGCCTCTGGTCAGTTGGGATATTGTTGAGCAGAGCTATGTTTGGCACGCTGTGCCGCCCTGGCTTGAGGCTTTGAAACATATACCCGCCATCGATGAAAGCGAGGTTGAGACATGGTGTTCCTCCCTACCGTTGCCCTGACCTTAGCTGTCGTGTCCGCGGCCTTTTCGGGAGCGGCGGCGTTACCGGTGGTGTTTGAGCAGGGGCTCCAAATGCTGCATCGTTCACGCGTCCAGGCTAAAGTGACCGGTGTCGAGAAGGACAGGGTAGCCTTTCTCGCCAACCTGTGCCGTAGGGGAGTGAGCATTCTCAGGCCGATTTCGTCGCTGCTGTTACGTGTTCGCTGGTTTTATGCAAAATGCGAATGTTGTGCGCAGGCTCTCAGAATCAAAGGTTACGATACCGGCCCGTCTACGACCTGCGAACTTCTCGTGTTGCTTTTCGGTTTGGTGGCGGCAGTTGCGCTTCTTCTCACAAGGATGCCCCTTGTTGCCCTATGCGTCGCGGCTTTGGTGACGGCTTTTGTGTTTGGAAAGGCGCAAAAGATACTCGACCAGTGGGGAGAGCGTCTCATCGAGCAGATACCGGATTCTCTGCGTTCCCTGGGGATATGTTTTAACGCGGGATATTCTCTGCAACAGGCTTTTGAGCAAACCGCGCGCGATACCCCCGCACCGTTGGGGGTCGAATTGCGGCAGGCAAGTTTTGACATTGCCGCCGGACGAAGCGTCGAAGAGGCGTTGTCTGCCCTTGAAAAGCGCACCAAAGCGGCC
>JAISFJ010000054.1 GCA_031263665.1 Coriobacteriales bacterium | reverse complement strand
GACAAAAACCCCGACGCCTTCTGCCGCGAACACAACTATTGGATGCGTGCTCACCAACGGTACGCTCACCAAGGCACAAACCGCGCGCGTCGCCGACATGACCCATGATGGCCTTGCTCGCGCTATCGAGCCGGTGCATACCGGGTTTGACGGCGATACGGTTTTCGCGCTTTCGACGGGGCGGGTACCCGCCAGTGTCGATTTTATCGGAGTACTTGCCGCCTTAGTGATGGAGGCGGCAATTCATGACGCCGTACTGTCCGCAACCGCCGCCTACGGTCTGCCTTCAGCAAGGGAGATGACAGCCGACCTCAACACGACGAACTTGAGTACAGCAAACACCAGCACGACAAGCCCCAACGCAACAAGTCCCAGCGTAACCGAAGCGTAGAAAGGATTGAGTCTTGCCGAAGATAAACTGGACGAATGGTTATGTCCGCAATGATGACGCGGCCCTGTATTACGAAGTGCACCAAAGTACCCAGAGCAACGCGCCTCTGCTTATCCTCCTTCACGGCAACGGGGAGGACATGCACATCTTCGACGGGCGCATCGAGCCCCTTCTCCCCTATTACACCATCATCACCGTCGACACCCGCGCCCAAGGCAAATCTGCAAAAGGTGAGCGCTCTTTGTCCTACGAACTGTTCGCGGAAGACCTTTTTACGCTGATAAATAAACTTCAGATAGGAAACTTTCTCATCCTCGGCTTCTCCGACGGAGGAAACACCGCCCTCGAACTCGCGCTCAAGCATCAGGAGCGCGTCGCCGCCATGATACTCGTGGGAGCCAATCTCTCACCCGACGGGCTTACCACCATGACGCGTAAAGGTTTGCAATTTCTCGCGGCCGGCCGGAGCTTGAAAGGCATTTTTTCTCGAAAAGAGAACAGGGATAGAGACCTCGTGCGCCTCATGCTCGAACATCCCCATATCGACCCCACGCGACTCGAAAAAGTCACCATCCCGACCCTCATCATCAACGGCGAACAAGACATCATCAAAGACGAACACAGCCGCCTCATCGAGTCCTCACTGCCCAACGCACGGCGCGTGGTCATCCCCGAAACAGGCCATTTTGTCATGAAGGATGCTCCCGAGGAATTTGACCGCATCGTATTCGAGTTCCTGATGGAGGACGACTAACCCAGGCAAGCGAGGCAGTGGGGGGATCGGTTAGTCGGTTAGTTGAAGCGGAATATCTTTCGTGCGATGTGATAGCCTGCCAGGGTAAGGGAGCGACCGGCTCTTCCGGGGAGGTTTGCGGCGAGCCCGAGTATTCCGCCTCTGATTTTTGAATAAACAGTCGGGTCGTGCTGCTTGAGGTAGCTCCAAATCGCCCGGCGCTGATCCTCGGCATCCTCGCGGTCAGAAAGTCGCAAAAACACGCTGCATATGGACAGCATCATCGCAAGATAATGAATCATGTACTTTAGCAGTCGAGTATCGCGCACGTCCTCCTTGAGATGAAAGGCGTCAATCATAATGCGCGTCACCTGGAGTTGTTGGTCGAGGCGCCGTATCATCGTTTCTTCGGTAATCGACTGCCCCTCACGCCCAATGTAGTACCGATAGAGGTCACTGTTGAGGAAAAACAGGCTCTTGACCGCGGGAAGCGGAACGTAAACAAAAATGTTATCGACATAAAACAGGTGGGCCGGGAGTCTGAGTCCGATGTCGCGGAGCAGTTGAGTTCGGTAGATGACGGCGTGCATGAGGAGGTTTTGTTGCGGTTTGAAGAGACCAACCTCATCCCACCCAAATATATGACCTTCGGGCAGCACGCCACGGTAGCGTATGGCGGCGCTTTTGCCTTCATCCAGCTTTTCGTAGACATAGTTGGTAACGAGCATGTCGAGATTTGAAGGCGCCAACCATTTGAGACGGACGAGAACGAGCGTCAAGGCTTCTGGGTCTAACCAGTCGTCGGCGTCGACCACTTTGAAGTAGCGGCCCGTCGCTTGCTCAAGCCCCGTGTTGACCGCCTCGCCATGCCCGCCGTTTTCTTGGTGAACGGCTCTGATGACGCCGGAGTGAGCGGCCTGCCATCGGTCGGCTTTGGCGGCGGTATCGTCTGAATCGGAACCGTCATCGACAATGATAATCTCAATACGGTCGAGAAAATCCTTCGCCCCGGCAAGAATACTTTCCACACATCTGTCCATATAGGCGGCGGCGTTGTAACAGGGCACCGCAAAGCTGATGAGACACTCGTCTACCCGCATCTGTTCGCCGTCGCGGCGCTGCGGGATATCTGTCACCGATACATTCATCGGATAACTCCAAACTTCCAAGCCATTCGAGTGGCATTGTAATACCGACAGGCTGTCACGAACAGAAAATTGTGCCTCGTATCGGTTATCGTCAAAATCGTGTTTTCTCAACTCTTAAAGAGCACTCATATTGTACCGCAAGTCGCACCACCAAAGGTGCTGTGAGCATATGATACCGTATCATGGAAAACCCACGAAAGAAGGGATGGCTATGAGTTGGTTTCTTGAAGGGATAGAAAAACGGGCCGCCGCAGACCTCAAACGTATCGTATTGCCGGAGGGCGATGACCCACGCACGCTGGCTGCCGCGCTCAAAATACGTGACAGAAAAATCGCACAACCGGTTGTTTTGGCGAACATGGAGACAGATACGGCGGGCGCTACCGGTGCTGCCTACGCGCGCGGCGATGTCGATTTTACTGGCATCGAGCTCATCGACCCGCGCACCTCCCCAAGCCGCCAAACCTACGCCGAGCGCCTCTACGAGCTTCGCCGCGAAAAAGGGCTCACCGAAGACGCGGCCTTCGAATTGGCCGGTGACGTGCTGCACTATGGCGTTTTGATGGTCAAAGATGGCGAGGCTGATGGAATGGTCGCCGGAGCCGCCCACGCGACGAGCGATGTTTTGCGTCCTGCCCTGCAAATCATCAAGACTGCCCCCGGGA
>JAISFJ010000116.1 GCA_031263665.1 Coriobacteriales bacterium | reverse complement strand
GCAGGTCGTGTGCGCGGCCGATGTGGTGGCATGTGCGGTCGATGCGCCGATGCCCGTAGCCGGCACGTCGGCATGTGCGGTCGGTGCGCCAGCGTGCGCGGTCGATGTGTCGGTGTGCGCGGTCGATGTGGCGTCTTTTGCCTTCATTCGTAACGCACCACTTCAAACCGCTCAAGCTCATAGCTCTCGTCTGGAGCGATTCCCGCTTTGCGTAAGGCGATGTCGATTTGCTCCGCGGGAGTATCCACCCCTTCGAGGTCGGGCAAAAGCAGGCCGCGGCGAAAGCCCTTCGAGACAATGACACCATAGCGCTTTGCGTCGAGCTCATCGGTGCCCAGGGTGGGCTCGGCTTCTCCAAGGATGTCTACGCTACAGCTCAGTTTTGCCACCTCGTCGGCTCGTATCGCGGGAAAACGAGGGTCGTGCCCCGCGGCGCTCACGGTGTTCTGGCAGATTTCCTCAAAAATGTTACTGCAAGTAGCAGAAATTGTCCCGATGCAGCCACGCAGGTCCGCGCCTTTATGGAAGGAGACAAAGGTTCCCGCGTGACGGGAGTTCAGAGTCGCAAGCGTGGTACGGTCGGCATCATCCAGCGACTCCAACAGTGATGCGACCTGGGCTGTTGTAGCGCTCGGTTTCTTGTTGCCGGAAAGCCAGTCCGCAAGGGCGGCGAAAGCGATTTGTACGGGGAGCGACGAGGAAGAGCTCACCGTTGCGTTTTTCACATCGGCAGCCTCCATATCCGCCCCAGCCTCCACATCCGCCCCAGCCCCAGCGCTTTCAACACCCTCTGCCGCCCCAGCCCCCTCTGCTCCGGCCCCTGTGCTTTCTCCAGCCCCAGCGCCTTCTGCTCCGGCCTCGAATCTGCCACCAGCCCCAGCGCCCTTTGCTTCCACCGGCTCGTTTGGCGTGAAGCGGGCGATTCCGTAACCAACGCCCCAGGGCCCTTCGTAGGAGAGCAGTTTGGGTTTTACCTCGCGACCATCCAAGGCGCCGGCCATGATGATAAAGGAGTTGAGGCCGCACTCGCCGGCGTCATCGCGAAGGCGTGCGTCAAAGTGTGTGAGCGCGTCAAAATCCCCCGCGGCAAAAGCCCTACAAATCGCCTCATCAAACTTTGGCCCCGCGGGATTAAAGCCGTAGGGCCCGTCTTTCTTGAGTCGATGCGAAAGGTCGCCGCTTGCGACAAAGACTGCTTGTCTCTTCGTTGTCGCAACAGCGCGTGCGACGCATTGACCCATGCGATAGTGGACGTGCTCATCCAAAAATGAAATCGCGATTCGGACTACCCGAAAGGGCGTATGCAGATGTTGCGTGATGAAATACAGGGGAACCATGCTGCCGTGGTCAAGGTTGTTGCCGGGTTCGGGCGAAGCGTCAAAGGGGATGCCTTCCGCTGTCGCCTCCGCAACCAACGCGTCAATAAAACTTTCATCAAAGGCGACTTCAAGCCGGTCGGCAGGGTCACGAAATTGCGAAAAGTCACCGCTGGCCCCTTCACCTGTTGATATGCGCAGGGCATCGCGGTACAACTCGCCATGCGAAGTGGAAAGTATCAGCAGCTCAGGGGAAAGGTCGGCGATGCGCTGGGCCACGGCATGATAGGCGTCAAGCGTCGCTCGGGCCTCGTGTTCTTTGCCTCTGCCCACACCGTGAACGAGTATGGGTGGATGGGGTACGGCAAACGCTTCGAGAATACTCATGATACCTCCCTGAAAAACAGTGACAAAACAGCGGAGAGCGCCCCGATTCTACCTGCGAAGAGGCGCCGGAAAGCACCGAGAACGGCAACCGAGAAAACGCCGAGGGCCCTCTCCAAAATTCTTGACCATCACAATGCGGTCATTTAGCGCTATACTACCAGTTTGTCCCCTGATTTTGAAATTGCGGTATTGAGGAGGAGCATCATGCAGAAAAAATACCTTATGACCCCCGGACCAACGCCTGTTCCCAGCGAGGTTTTGCTCGCTCAGGCGCGGCCAATGATTCACCACCGTACGCCCGACTTTAATGCTGTGGTGCGGGAGTGCGCCGAAGGGCTCAAGTACGTGTTTCAGACCGAGAAAAGCGACGTGCTCATTTTTGCGAGTTCCGGTACGGGGGCGATGGAGTCCGCCGTTGCGAACTGTTTTTGCCCCGGTGATAAGGTGCTGGTGGGCTACAACGGAAAATTTGGCCAGCGGATGGAACAAATATCTCAGGCATACGGTCTCGACGTCACCGTACTCGAATACGGGTGGCAACAGGTGGTCGACCCAGCGGACATCGCGGCCTTCCTTCAGGAAAACCCCGACACGCGCGGCGTCATCGTTACGCAATCCGAGACCTCAAGCGGCGTGCTCAATGACGTGCAGGCCGTTGGCGCGATTGTCAAAGAGTATTCCGCTTGCGTGCTCATCGTCGACAGCATCACCGGCATTGGCGCCGTGGATTGCAAGACGGACGACTGGCATCTCGACGTTGTGATGACGGGTTCTCAAAAGGGGCTCATGCTCCCGCCCGGGTTGGCCGCACTCACCGTGAGCCCCAAGGCATGGCGAGCCTATGAGCGCTCCACACTACCAAAATTTTACTTTGACTGGAAGAAGTATCTGAAGAATCTGGAGAAGGACACGACGCCCTTTACTCCGGCCGTCTCACTCATGATTGGCCTTGCCGAGTCGCTCAAGCTGATGCGGGCGGAGGGCCTTGAGAGCCTCATCGCGCGACATGCCCGCCTTGCTGAGGCCACTCGCGCGGGCTGCGAGGCACTCGGGCTTGAGCTGTTCGCGCCGGCCGAAGGTCGCGGTAACGCGGTAACTCCGGTGTGGGTGCCTGAAGGTATCGATGGCAAGAAGCTCGTCTCCACGATGAAGAATAAGTACGGTGTGACCATCGCCGGAGGCCAAGATGATTACGCCGGCCGCATCTTCCGCGTGGGGCACCTTGGCTACTTTGGCGATTTTGACATCATCACAACGCTGGCGGCACTCGAGATGACGCTCGCGGAGTTAGGCTATGAGTTTGAGCCGGCAAGCGGCATCAGAGCGGCAGAGGTCGTGCTGACGCAGTAGCGAAGAGGAATTGGCACCCTCTACTGTGGTCCTCTACTGTGGTCCTCTACTGTGGCTCTCTACTGTGGCAGGCGGTTTAAGATGGCGCGCATAAGCCTGTCCTCAGATGGGGTACAATGATTTAATCAGTGCTTCCCCTAGATGTACCCCTAAGCAGTGTTTCTTCAGGAAGGAACGACATGAAAGTATTGGTTGCGGAAAAAATCGCGGACGGCGGCATCGAGTTTTTGAGAGAGGCCGGCCATGAGGTGGATGTGCGGTTGGAGCTTACACCCGAGGAGCTCATCAACGTCATCCCGAATTACGAGGCGCTTATCGTTCGGAGCGCCACGCAGGCAACTCGCGAGGTTGTGGAGGCGGGTGCCAGGCTCAAAATTATCGGACGTGCCGGCGTTGGCGTGGACAATGTGGATGTTACGGCCGCTACCGAGCGCGGCGTTATCGTCTGTAACGCTCCGACCTCTAATGTAGTGAGTGCCTGTGAGCAGACCTTCGCGCTCATGTTAGCGAGCGCGCGGCGCACTCCCCAAGCGTATGTTAGCATGAAGAACCACAAGTGGGACCGCGGGAAATTCTCCGGCAACGAACTCTATCAAAAGACGCTCGCCATTTTTGGGCTTGGCCGCATCGGTGGCCTTGTTGCCAAAAGGGCGCGTGCCTTTGAGATGAACCTTATCGGTTATGACCCCTACGCTACGCCCGAGCGCGCCGCCGAGATTGGCGTGACGCTGTATGACGACGTGAACGACGTGTTGCCTCAGGCGGATTTTATCACCGTACATCTTCCCAAGACCAAAGAGACCATCGGCATGTTTGGCGCCGAGCAGTTTGCGTTGATGAAGGACGGCGTTTATGTGGTTAACACCGCGCGTGGCGGCATTTACGATTTGGAGGCGCTGGCGGACGCGGTAAAATCGGGCAAGGTTGCCGGCGCCGGCATCGACGTTTACGCAAAGGAGCCCTGTACGGATTCTCCGCTGCACGAGCTTGACCAGGTCATTTTGACTCCGCATCTTGAGAT
>JAISFJ010000081.1 GCA_031263665.1 Coriobacteriales bacterium | reverse complement strand
CCAGCTCTGCGTTGGGAACAGGCGGCATTACCACAAGTAGGGCCACCTGTTCCCGCCTTGATCTGAAGCAATCTGTCCCACAGGCTATCGTACAATTTATTCTCTTACAGTTCCTAAGGGGCTGTTGATTTATTCCCCTCATGAATTGCGAGAAGCGAAGCGACGAAGCAATCCAAGCCGTTTCTCGACGGCATACAGACTGCGGAGAGGTTGCGGGAGTTCTCCAACATCCCCCTCATATTCCTCAGCGCCAAAGGCGAGGAAGCCGACCGGATGCTCGGTTTGCACGTTGGCGGCGATGACTATATCGTCAAACCCTTTGCCCCGGCGGAACTGTTTGCACGCATTCGCTCCGCCCTGCGCAGGTACGCGCGACTCGGCGGCGCGGCGCAACGCGGCGGCGCGGCGGCAGGGCACAATAGCGCGGCGGCGCAACTCGGCGGCGCGGCGGCAGCGTACAACGCGGCAGGGCGCGACGGCAGGGTGCCCAGCAACGGGGCGGCGCACAACGCGGAAAACGACGCGGACACCTATCGCGTGGGCACCCTCGTACTCAATGGCCGGCAAAAAATCGTCACCGTCTACGGCGAGGCGGTGAACCTGACCGCCTTTGAGTTCAACATCCTGCGCCTGCTCATCGCAAGCCCCGACCGGGTCTTTTCCTCCTCACAAATCTATGAGGCCATCAGAGGCGAGTTGGTCTGCGATGTGAACCGGCTCATGTCGGTTCACATTCGACATATCCGCGAGAAGATAGAAGACAACCCCAAAGAGCCACGCTACCTGAAGGTGGTCTACGGCCTGGGCTACAAAGTGGTGTCGTAGCCATGAGGATGAGGAAAAGTCTTCGCCTCGCCCCTGTTCGCGGGCTTGAGCGCCTTGTTGTTCTCCGTATGTCTATGGGCTTTTTTCTACCTCTTTATATGGCCCTTCTCCGACTACCTCCACGTCATCGGACGGCTGAGTCCCAAGAGCTGGAACCTCCTTCCCCTTGACGGTTCCGTGACGTTCGCGCTCAAACCACCGCTTATCGCCGGCATGATTCTCTTTCTCGCGCTGTACGCCGTATCGACGCTCGAGCGGGCGCCACGCCTCTCGCAACACCCCGTCCACCGCGTTGACTACTACTTTACCCTGCTCGTAGCCGCACTCTGCTTCTTCCTGATAGCCCCGGTTTTTCTGCACTTCCGCTACGCGTGGCAGGCACACCTGGTGTTCCCCATCCTGCTGCTCGCCCTGTCGCTGCACGTGCTCACGACCACGGTTGTGCGCATCCGTACGCGCAGTCTGCCAGAGACCATACTGTGGGTAAAGGTCTTTCGCACATTACCGATGAGCACGCCTTCCGGTATTCTCATCGCCACAAGCGTGACCGCTCTCACAGGCTTTATCATCTACCGTGGCATACTGCTGTTCGGGGAATCCTTCTTGAATGTCTATGCCACTGATTCCCGGTTTGGCGATGCCTTGGGTTCATTTGTTGCCCTGTTCCTGATTCCCGCCTTTATCGTGGCGGTCATTGCGATCCTCTGCCGCGATGTTGTTGCTCTCACCGCCGAGCAAAAGCGCGAGGCGGACAGGCGGATAAAGGCGGAGCGCCTCAAGGCCGAACTCATCACCAACGTCACGCATGACCTGCGAACACCGCTCACCACCATCATCAACTACATCGACCATATAAAGGCCTGGGCATCGAGAACGAAACCTTGCGCGACTATCTGGAGGTGCTCGATAAGAAGTCCCAACGCCTCAAACATCTCATAAGCGACCTGCTCGACGCGTCAAAAGCAGGCTCCGGCAACATACCGATACAGAGCGTGACCCTCGACCTTCGCGAGCTCATCGGGCAGATTGCCGGCGATTTTGAGGAAGCGCTAGAAGCAGCGTCACTTGAGTATGTGGGACCGCACGAATCCGCGGCGACAAGGGTCTGGGTGCGGGCCGACGGCGACCAACTCAGGCGCGTACTGGAGAACCTCTTTTCCAACGCGGTGAAATACTCCCCGCCCAACACCCGCCTGTATGTCGATATAGTCGAGCCAGCTGCGGGCAGCGAGCGATTTGCGGCCGAGCGGGCGGCTACGGGAAGTGAACGAGTCGCGATCGAGCGAGCGGCGGCGTCTTTTGACGCCAGTAGCAGCACGGCACCCTTTTGTCGAGTTGCGGATACGAAACATCTCAAAGAAGCGACTCGCCATCGACACTGGCGACCTCACACAACAATTCGTCCGGGGAGACAGCTCACGCTCTGAGGAAGGGAGCGGCCTGGGACTGTATACCGCGGAGCGCCTGATGTCCCTGATGGGCGGCAGCCTGACCATCAACACAACGGCAGACCTCTTCGAGGCCATCCTACAACTCCCCCGAGAAACAGACTGACAGGATGACGAGCTTGGTATAAGGCTGGGAGAATCAGCCCCAACCAACCAGCCCCAACCAACCAGCCCCAACCAACCAACTAACCAGCCAGCCACCCAACAACCAACCAACCAGCCAGCCAGCCAATCAATCAATCAGCCAGACAGCCAACTAACCCAACCAACCAGCCTCAACCAGCCACCCAACAACCAGCCAGCCAGCCAACCAACCCAACTAACCAACTAGCCACTTCCTCATCTGTATTCTGTTGGAACTTACAGCTCATTTTGGATTGGCAATTATAACGGCGGCGAAAACATGGATGAGAACTATGTCGCTGGCTCCAAGGCCGATGCCACCGCAGCAGCGGCAAAACGCGACCTAAGTAGAAAAATTTGGCACAAATGAACGAAAATGCGAAAATTTGGAAGAGAAATGCCGCAGCATTTTACTCTGGCTAAGCTAAACGCCGAATAGTTTGAAATTTGCACCCCAATTAAATTCGCATAATCGTCAATTTCTGCCAGATTCACTCACTTTTGATGTACGGCTCTGTTTTAAGCAGATTTTCTCTAAGCGCCATCCGTCGCTTGAAGAAAGATCTATCTGAACAGCGTATGCGCTTTTGTAGGCTTTTGCTGAGAAGCTGGGTTACCCTGTGCATCTCTAAGTCGTTGCCAATTTGGTTTCCTGTCACGGTGATTACAGAAACCCCCATGTAGGCCAAGGCGTTTCGTCTGCTTGAGTCCTCGGCTATGCGAATGGCGTTTGCATGGTAGGCGTTGCTGTCATATTCCAAGTCAAGTTTTGCATCAGGCCAAAACAGGTCACAGAGGTAATAGTGCTTCTTAGAGGCCTTTTTCGCTTCCTGAGTCACGCTTACCCTATGGTTCATCTGCGGTGCAGGAAAACCATACCCACCAAGCCGATAAGGGAGACAGAGCATCAAAGCAAGCACAGTCTCCATTGGCGAGGCGGAGTTGTCGAGCACATAACTCAACGCCTTCACAGCAAGCTTGTGGCCTCTTGCTCCTGGCATCCTTGCCAAAAATGCGGCAATCTTTGATTTGCTGGTCAGTGCCAATTCGGCGCGAAAACCAACATCATTATCAGCGTCATTATCGCGACGATAGGTGCCACAGAACTCGAACCCGAGCTTTATCAGGTCAAGCAGAGAAAGCGTCTCCGCCATTTGTAGGTAACAGAGCTCGGGAGAGCTTACCAGTATACCGTGTCCCGTGTCGAAGAAGCTGCCGTCGGGAAAATATGCGCCGCACACATGGCACCGCATCCATCTGTTGACTTTACGGGCATTGGCGCTGCTGACCAGAATGTCAAGCGGCACTTGCAGACTTAACGGATTGTCAAAGCGCAGTTCATCTGTGGGCGGTAACTGACCGGGCGACTTCTTTCGCACCCGCTTTATCTCAATGTCAATACTAGAGCGACGTACACCTCGCGGATTGTCTGCGTTCGACATGGTCTGCAAGCTGTGCGCTCTGTGCTTTTGCCAGAAGCTTAAGGCCGATCTGTGACTTATAATCCATTCCATGCACTGATTGTAGCAGAATCTGGTACAAATGAACGTAAATGCGAAAATATTGCCCGCTTTTAGTCTCCTTGATTGGGAATTTGGGCTAAACGCCGAATAGCTTGAAATCTACGAGTCAAGAAAGTTCGCATAATCGTCAATCTTCGCCAGATTTGAGAGAAAACTGCGCTGACGCGTCTTTCCCTCCCTCCCGCCCGCCCTCCCTCCCGCCCGCCCTCCTTCCTTCCGTCCTTCCTTCCCCCGCAGCAAGGTG
>JAISFJ010000192.1 GCA_031263665.1 Coriobacteriales bacterium | reverse complement strand
CGATTTCTTTCACGCCGCGCTGATAGGCGACAAGCAGGCGCGAGAGTCCGCCGGCCTCAAAGGGCTTGCCATCATAGCGGGCGGCCTTGTCCCAGGTGTACGGGGTGTTGTCTTTGGGATGCTCGCGGATGTCGGCGAGCGCGTACTCATCCTTATACAGCGGCGCGGTGATGCCGTCGCGCGGATTTATGGGAGTACCGTCGTCCTCGTTGCGGTCGTAAAACGAATAGGCGGTCGTCTCGGTGATGAGCGCCTCATCCCAGGGCTGTACGCTCTGGTAGTTGGACTCGCCAAAGCTCCACACACCACCGGGCAGATAGCGCTCCTCGGGCTTAAAGCTCGGCGACTCAAACACGCCCCAGGCGATGTAGTTGCCCTCGTTGCCGCCGTAGAAGAAATCGCTGTTTTCCCCATCGGCCGCAAGATAGGCACCGGCGATGGCAAGCGTATCGGGAATCATGGTGTTGGCAACCCACTCCTGGAGCCGCTTCGCGCGAAACAGCAGGTCATCGAGCTTTTCTTCGGTGGGAACAAAGGTCGTCCCACCAGGAAGCGAACTCATGATATGGGGCATCTTACCGCCGATGATGCCGCTTATCTCAGAAGCCACCGCCTGCATCTCGAGCGCCTCAAGGTAGTGAGCGGTCGCTATGAGGTCGAGCTCGGGCGGCAGCTTATAGGCGGAGGTGCCGTCGAGCTCTCTGGCATCAAACCAGTTGCCCGAGAAAATCGAAAGCTGGCCGTTGTCCGCAAAGCCCTGCAGACGCGCCTTCAGGTTGGCAAAATCCGCCTGCGTGGTACCGGCCTCGTTGGCAAGCGCGACCGTGTCTGAGACATTAGCTTTAAGCGCATTGAGCGGGTTTACGTAGTCAAGCGCGGCCAGGTTATAAAACCACAGGATGTGAGAGTGAAGGAACTGCGCGCCCTCCACAATATTGCGAAGGATGCGCCCACCTGTTGGCAGGCCCTTGTAAAACGAGTCATCGGCACCGTAGCTTTTTTCGGCGGCGATGCAGGCGGCGTGCGCGTGAGAAATCGGGCAGACACCGCAGATGCGTTGCGCGATATAGGCAGCGTCGGCCGATTTGCGGTTTTGTAAAACGAGTTCCATGCCGCGGAATAATCCGCCGGATACCCAGGAATCGGTGACGATGCCGTCGTTAACCTCCATGTCGATGCGGAGATGGCCTTCGATGCGGTTTACCGGGTCGATAATCGAGGCACCGCTTGGGCCACCTGTCGCTGTTGACGCGGCTGTTGGATTAGGTGAAATAAGGGGGGTTTCCTCTGGCATTATTCATCGCCTCCTTTCGCGTTTTCTTCAGCGGGCGGCTCGGTGGCCTCGCTTTTTGATTCTTCCTCTTCGGCTGCGGCTGCCTCAGACCGTTCGGCCACTTCCTCGGTGAGGGTCTGCGGCTTGCCGTTGGCCTTTGCCTGCTCGGCGGAAACCGCAGCAGGACCGATGGCCTCGGCGGGATGTTTGGTGTCCCACGCACGCTCCGCCTCAAAATCGGCGCCACCTTTGGTGCGGCCCGTGACCTTCATGCCAACGGCGTGCACAACGAGCGCGGCAGCGACAAGACCGGTGAGGCCGATGCCTATGGTCATGGGCTGTATCGGGATGTCACCAATCATGAGGTTCTTAAAGCGTTTGAGGAACGGCGTGTTGAGGTCGACCCAGTTAAATCCCTGCTTGGTGGGATTTGCGTTCGCGCAGCCAGCACACGGGGCTCCCGCCTCAACGCACCAGCTCACGCGACGATTCCAGCGGACGATGGGGCAGTTGCTCTTGGTCTGCGGCCCCTTGCAGCCCATGGGGTACAAACAGTAGCCCTTGCTTTCTTCCACCGAACCAAACTGATAGACAAACTCGCCGTTCTCAAAATGGCCACGGCGTGGGCAGTTATCGTGGATATACTGGTTAAAAATGAGCGACGGCATGTTGAGCTCGTTGAGCGCGGGGAGTTTTCCAACGAGCAGCACGTCAACCAAGACGGCGATGATGTGCTCGGGGTTTGACGGACAGGTGGGGACATTGATGATGGGTGGAATGTCTTGTTTGCCATCGGCGAGTGCCCACGTAAAGCTCCCGTCGGCCTTCGATTTTTCGAGAAAGGCCTGTATCCCGATGGCGCCGCCCGGATTGGGCAGTGCCGCCTGCCATCCGCCGTCAACCGCGCAGGAGCCGGCGCAGACGATGGCCACCGCGTTGTGTGCGGCGTGTCGGACGATGTCGGTCCCCTTCTCGTTGGCGATTTTCAGCGCGTTGCCGTCCCACCCCTCCATGAGGGCGCCTTCGATAACGACGATATAGCCGCCGGCCTCGATGGTCTCCTCCTTGGCTGCCTCCAGCGAAAAGCCGGCACCGGCCGACAGGGTTTCCGCGTAGTTGAGCGAGATGAGCTCGAGTACGATTGTCGCGACATCGGGAGTTTCCGCCGACGCGAGCGATTCCGTACAGCCTGTACATGATGCGAGTTCGAGCCAGATGACCGGCGCGAGGTTTCCCTCCGTCTTGCCGATGACGCCTTCCGCGAGCGCTTCATGAACCGCGGGAGCCATCGCCTCAGAAAGCCCCAGTGATACCGCGATGGCACCACAGAACTCAAGGAAGCGACGACGCGTCACGCCACGCTCATTGAGCATGGCATCGAATCTGTCGATACAAGTCTCCTTTGTTGTCATACACACACCTCCCTGTCTGTCTGGCAAACACGTGGTGGACAACCTGGTTCATCCACCCAGCGGCCAGCAGCCAGCAATAAAACCGACTAAACTGACAAAATTAACAAAACTAACAAGAAATCAAAAACGTCTCAGTACAAAAAGTCTCAGTACATAATCCTCATTGCTCGGAAGAATTTTTACAGCCATCTTGCCGCCGCTCGGTAAGCGGCGGGGGCAAGGGGCAAATGGTTCAAATGTGTGACGAACCAAAAAATTCGTAACACACTTTGCCGAGAAATCGACGGAGAAACTCGTATCGCCGCGACGGTCGTGCCGCTCCCAGTGGGCGGGCCATGGCGGCAACCGCATTGCTCCCAGTGGCGGGGCCGCTCCAGTGGCGGGGCCGCGGGCGGCGACCGCACCGCTTTGGCAACTCTCAGTAGTTCTCAGTAGTTCTCGGTCGTGCTGCCTCAACGGCTCTCAGTAGTTCTCGGCGCGAAGCTCAAAGTAGGCTTTTGGATGCCCACAGGCAGGGCAGCACGCGGGTGGCTCTTCGCCAAAATGAATATGTCCACATTTGAGGCATTTCCACGCGTAGACCTTATCGCGCTTAAAGACCTCGCCTTTTTCCAGGCGCTCGATAAGCAGACGGTAACGCTCCTCATGGCCTTTTTCGATGGCAGCGACGGCATCAAAGAGCTCGGCGATTTCATCAAAGCCCTCGTCGCGCGCGTCGGTGGCAAAGGTCGCGTACATATCGGTCCACTCGTAGTTTTCGCCGGCAGCCGCGTCAGCGAGATTCTCTAAAGTCCCCGGCACAACGCCGCGAACCTTGCCGTCGCTGTGCAGTATCTGAAACCACATCTTCGCGTGCTGGCGCTCATTGCCCGAAGTCTCCTCAAAAATGTCACCGATTTGCTGGTAACCCTCTTTGCGAGCCTTGTCGGAGTAATAGAAATACTTATTGGTAGCCTGCGATTCTCCAGAAAACGCAGCCTCCAGGTTTACCTTGGTCTGTGATGAAGCAAAATCCACCATAATGGGGCTCCTTTCGATGGTGCCCGCCACTTCTTGAGGACGAGCGATAGCATACCTGTACTCCAATTATTCTACCGCATACCCACAAAAAATGGGACCGACGAAGACAGCAAGTGGGACAGATGAGGGGACGGGCAGCAAGTGGGACAGATGAGGGGACGGGGGCAACTGTCCCACTTTGGTAGAAGAGTTCATTGGGCAAACACGCATTGCCAAAGTGGGACACTTTGCCCCCGTCCCCCAACTGTCCCACTTGCCCCCGTCCCCCAACTGTCCCACTTGGCCCCACTTACTCGGGGGCGCTCCAGTCTTGGGGGAGGGTGTAGGTGTGACAGCCTGCTTGGTTGCAGGTCATGATGGGGGGTTCTTCTGCCCGGTGACAGGAGACGCAGCTTCCTGGTGCGGGGTGGTCGCCGCCTGGGGGTTCATGAATGTTCACGTCAGCCTGGCCATCGTAGTTTTGTGTGGAATCCACGATGTTGGTGCGGTCGTGACAGCCCAAACAGGTGTTGTCGGAGACATCGGTTGCCTCCCAGGAGCCCGCCTGTTCGTGAATCACGCTCAAAGGCTGCCCCGTCGGCACACCGCAGGCCGCGAGAGCTAAAAGCGCCAGCAGGCCGACCAGGGCAACGGTCCCAAGCCAAAGTCTCGCACCTCGTATGCGCATCTTCACCATCGTCTTTAGTCTTTCTCATTGTCGCGTATTTCATGAACACGGCCGTGCTCTAACACGATGGTACGCCGTGCCTGTTCGGCGACTTCTGGGTCATGGGTCACAACGATAACCGTACGCCCTTCCTGATGCAACTCACGGAGCAGTTCGAGCACCTTGCCCTCGTTTGCCTCATCGAGATTGCCCGTCGGCTCGTCGGCCAAAATCAAGCGCGGTCTGTTGATAAGGGCGCGCGCGATACAAACCCGCTGCTGCTCCCCGCCCGACAGCTGATTGGGCAAATGGCGCGCGCGTTCTTCTAAACCAACGCGCTTTAAGGCCTCAAACGCCTCCGCCTCATCGGGAAGACTGTGATAATACTGCGCCACCATGACGTTTTCTAAGGCCGTCAGATAATTGATGAGATGGAACTGCTGAAATATCAGGCCTATCGTATCGCGCCGGATGTTGGTCAGACTCCGAGGGCTTTCACGGGAGATGTCGCGCCCGTCTAACACCACGGTCCCCGAACTCGGCTTGTCCATGCAGCCGACAATGTTCATCATGGTAGTCTTCCCACTGCCAGAAGGTCCCATGATGGCCACCCACTCGCCTTTCTCAACACTAAAACTCACGTCTTTGAGTGCGTCGAGCGAACCGTAGCTTTTGGTGACGTTTTCAAGTTCCAACAACATCTGCGACATCGTTTACTCCCCTTTCAAGACGATGGCTGGGTCTATCTTTGTGGCGCTATATACTGGCAACAGACAGGCTAGCGTGGTAATCACCAGCGAACTGAGTATGGTCAAAGGGACTATTCCCAAAGGGAAATCTATGGTGCGATTAAATACCTGAAGGCTCACGAGCTGCGCTAAGCCAAAGCCAAACAGCGAGCCAAACGCGCCGCCAAACAGGCCCATGACCAGGCATTCACCTAAGAAATTGAGTACGACGCTGCCGTTTGCCGCCCCCAAGGCTTTTCTGAGTCCTATCTCGCGGCGCCGCTCGGCAACGACTGCCATCATCGTGGTCGCGACACATATCATTGTCAGCACGAGCACCACAATGGTAACGAGGTAGACTAAAGACTGAAGTTTGGAGAGCACAGTGTCCTCGCTTTGGGTCACCCGCTTGACGAGCTGGGCGGAAACGTCGGGCGTTTCGCTTTCGATAGACGCGACGAGTGCCTCGAGCTCACCTTCGGCGGCGGCTACGCTCAGCTCGACGACGTCAAACTCCACCTCACCGCCAAAAAGCTCACCATAATCGTTGATGGATATGAATACGAAGGCTTCCTCCTGCCCACCGGTCTGCACAATGCCGGCCACACTGAGGCTCTTTTCGAAGGGCTCGCCCAAGGCATCGGTGCCGGATATGACCACGCTTTCTCCCGGCTCCAAACGGAAAGTGTTTGCTATTTCGCGGCCAACCAGAGCCTGCGCGCGCGCGCTCGGCCAACTTCCCGTAACGCCCCAAAAAGGGCTCGCCGCTTTAGCGCCCTCAAAGTCGGTTCCCGCCAGAATAAACGGGAGGTCGTTAACCGCTATCGTGTCGTAGCGATACGGTGCCACACCCATCACATCCTCGGACGGAAGCACCCCTGTGGCGGCCTCCAACTGCTCGGGGCTTATCACGCCACTCGTCCCTTCGGGCAAAAGCACCATGTTCGCGCCGTAGGAGCGAAATTCCTGCCCCATCTGGCGCGGAATGTCGTAAAAGATAGTCACCAATCCCGAAAGAATGGTAGCGCCTATCGTGATGGAGAGCAGGGCGACGAGCAGGCGCGAGCGACGCCGTATGAGCGAGGCGCATACCATCTTGAGATAGAACAAAGCGCGTTTTGCCCGCATCGCCCTCACCTCCCGTGCAGTACTTCCGCCGGTCTCAGCGAAAGCAGGTATCGTATGGAGGGCAGGCTTCCCACAATGATGACCAGAGCCACGAGTACGGAAAGCAGCGGTATCACCATGGGCGCGGCGGCTATGGGCGCACCAAACACGGTCTGCCCGATAATCTGCGCAAACCCAAGGCCGGCAAAGTAGCCGATGAGCCCTCCAACAAGGCCCACCAGCAATATCTCCAACAGCACAAGCCAGGTGAGCGGGACATCGTGGGCGCCTAAGGCTTTCATCAACCCTATTTCGGAGCTGCGTTCCATGACGCTGGCCGATATGAGATTTGAGATGCCGAGCGCCGCGCCGAGCAGACTCAGCACGGTTATCAGCAGCATCAAGAGCTGTGTTTTTTCGAGTATTGTTCCCTCGGACTCAGCGACCTGGCGTATCGGCTTTGCCACTCCCTCGGGTACGACCTCGTCTATCTGATAACAGATGGAGCTCACGTAGGCCGTGCAATACCAGGTTTCATGCTCCTTTGCCGACAGGCTTCGCGGGTTTTCCGCCGCGCGACGGGCGATCTCGTTGTCGGGCGTTGTGAGCGCGCTCACCTCAAAGCTGCTGATTTTCTCCTGCTTATCGGTCATATCCTGTGCGGTTTTAAGCGTGATAAACACCTGGTCATCCTCGTCGCCACCCGCCTCGATAATGCCACTGACGGTGAAGGTCTGCTCGTTTGTTCCTACGCCTAACGTAAAGCTGTCGCCTAGCTCAAGTCCCTGTTGTCGGGCGAGGGCAGAGCCTATCATGGCACGGTCTGTGTCCTCATCGCTTATCCAGTCGCCGCTCACGTCCCACCAGCTTCGCATTCGCTGAATGCCCGTCTCAAGCTCTTCACCTGTCGGCAGCGAAAGGTGCTTTTGATACCAGGTCCCCGTCACCTTGACCGCGTCGGCGCCGCCATTGATGGTGCCACTCGTATTCAGATGTGGCGTAAAATCCACGATGTTATGCGCCCAGAAAATGGTCTTTACCTTGGCAACGTCCTCTTCAGAAAGATACATATCCGGCGTATCCGGGGCCTGCTCCATTCCGTAAAGGTCGCTTAAGAGCAACGCCCCTTTGGGAAGCACGTTGATGTTTGCGCCGTAGGCCTTCAGCTCGCGGTTTACCTTGTCGCCCACATCGAGCATGACGTTGAGCATCGCGGACGCCAAAGACGCTCCTAAGGCCACCGTGAGGGCGACCATCAACATCTTGCCCTTCTGCCGAAACAGCGCTCCCAAAATCATCCTGATGAACATCGCGTTCGCCTTCTATCCACTTTTTTACTCAAAGCGTCCAGCCTCCTGCTCAAGCAGCGCGACCTCAACGCTAAACACCCCATCGGCGATGGTAAATTCGAGCGGGATGGGGTTGCATCCGCCCGGAAAACCGATGGTCTGCTTGTTCATGACAACATCGCACATTTTGCAGACGACCTCGTCATCGCGCTCGTAATAGCCGGTGGCGCCGCAAACATTGCAGGCGTCGAGACCAACCCCGTAGGCCACCTCATTTTTTTTGATGATGATGAAGCGCACCTCTGTTCCCTTCTCCGTTATGTGCGCAAAACGATGCAGGTGACCGTCATCGATGCTTTCTAAGGGTATCTGTATGTTTGAGCCGACGTACTGCATGGGTTCGGCCGGCGTGAGTTCAACTTCGCGCTCGCTGTAGGCTTTAACGGCCGTCAGCGAAAAGACAACCAGGGCAAAACCCACCACCACAACGGTGCCCCACCGTCGCGTCGTACGCCAGGCCGCGCGCGCCTTTCTACGCAAGGCGGGATTGGTTGCGGTGTCAGTGGCGGCCTTGGGTTCGGTTGCTGGTTTGGAGGTGGCGGCGGGTTTGGGCGCAACGGCGGCTGCCCGGTCTGCGCCATCAGCATCGTCTGTATTGCCCAGGCCATCTGCGCCATCAGCGCCGCTCACACGGTTTTCGCCATCCGCACCATCTACGCCATGTATCCCCAGACGAAGCGAGCGCCTCTGCGAAACAAAGGACAGCACCACAATCACCAAAGCAAGCGCCATGGCCGCGTAAAGAAAGACATTGCCCTGATTGATGGAAAATTGCAGTATGCCACGCAACCACGACATGCGAGGAATCATATGGTGCGCGTACAATATTTGCACAACCGAAAGCAGTCCGTATATCAGATAAAGCACGAGCATGACGGTGCGCAGCATACGCAAAGGCCACTGCCCCACTCTTTTC
>JAISFJ010000169.1 GCA_031263665.1 Coriobacteriales bacterium | reverse complement strand
TCGAACACCGCGACAAAATCACCCTCGATTTACTCGCGAAGGCTTCAGACATGCGAGACCACGAAACCGGAGCACATATCGAGCGCGTGGTGCTCTTTACCAAGGTGATTGTTGAAGACCTTCTCGCCAAACCGAAGGCGGGCTATGAGATGAGCGCGCAGTACGGACAAGATATTATCGACGCCGTCAAACTGCATGACCTGGGAAAACTCGCCATGCCCGACCACGTGCTTCTCAAGCCTGGCAAGCTCACGGAAGAGGAATTCAGAGTCATCAAGACCCATCCCATCTATGGCTCAAAGATGCTGAACCAGGCCATCGAGAAGATGGGTGAGGACTCTTTACTCTGGACCGCGTTTGAGATTGTTTACGGTCATCATGAAAAGTGGGATGGCTCGGGCTATCCTAATGGCGTCAAGGGTGATAAAATTCCTTTAAGCGCACGAATTGCCGCTGTCGCGGATGTGTTTGATGCTTTGACATCTACGAGGCCTTACAAGCACGCCTGGACCCCCGAGGAAGCGTTCGCGCTCATCTACGCGGATGCCAGCAAGCACTTTGACCCTTATCTTACCGAGGTCGTGAGGCGCCATGAGGATGAGTTTGTTCAAATCGTGGTATCAAACCGTGACAGCGAACAGTTACCGACGCCGGAACAAGAGGCTTTCTCCGAATTGGAGCGAAACCAAGGAGCTGGTGTTTGATTGTCGTCTCCTTAAGGCCACAGGATAGAAACCGCTTGTGCACAGGATAGAAGCTATAACGGGAGGAATATACCATGAACCCACAGAGCGAGCAGATACAAAGGGCCTTCGACAGCACCCCGATTGAAGGTGTCGATTACGCCGATGGCCTGTCCCGTTTTGGGAACCAGCCGACCGTCTATCTCCGCATCATAAAGTCCTTTATCAAAAACACTCCCGCGTCTCTCGAAGAGCTCGCCGCGGTGACACCGGAGACCTTGTCCGACTACGCGGTGAGGGTACACGGCCTTAAAGGGAGCTGCTACGGCATCAGCGCAATGACCTATGGCGACGAGGCAAAGGCCCTCGAAATCGCGTCAAAGGCCTCTGACTGGGCGACCGTTGAGCGCGACAATTCCACACTCATCGCGCATGTTAATGAGCTGATTGTCCACCTCCAGGGTCTCGTAGATTTGGCGGAGAAAGCCGAGGGCGACAACGCCGACCCACGGCCGGTGATGGACAGGCCCGACCGAGACATCGTGCGCAAACTACTCGACGCGACCCAGAGTTTTGACGTGATTGCCATGGAGCAGATTATCGAGAAGCTGGATACCGCGCGGTACCGCTCGATGCCACGACTGGTAGATAATCTCAGAGAACAGCTGACGAACTTCAGATATGACCTGATAGAGGACAAGACACGCGAACTTTTGAGAGACCCCGAATAGGGATATGGAATCGAGCGCGTGGCCCTCGGAACTGTTCATTTTTCGTGGTGAGACGCCCAAAGCGGCACAGGAACTCATGGCAAAAACGCGGGCCGTTTGTGCCGCGCGCAACGATGAGGGCAAAGACAGCCTCAAACTCAGAGACCTCGCCTTGAGCCTGCTTGATGCTCACAAAGACACGCCTGTTCACTTTGCCATCGTAGCGGATAATCTCGAAAACCTGCTCGCCTCCATCGACGCGGCGCTCGCGGGAGACGAAAACCCAAACGTTTATCCACGCAAGCCCTTGGAGGGAAAGGTGGTTTTTCTTTTTCCCGGACAGGGAAGCCAGCGCGTGAACATGGCCGCCGACCTCTTCACTTTTTTTCCCAAAACGCGACGGCTGCTCAACGCACACCCGGAATATGAGCCTGTCATCTTTCCCGCTGTCGCCACCACGCGCGAAGAAAAAAAGGAGCAACGCGCGGCGATTACCGATACCCGCAACGCGCAGCCGCTTTTAGGCATGGTCGATTTAGCGATTGCCGAGTTGCTTTGCGACCTTGGCATCAAGGCAGATATGCTCGCGGGCCACAGCTTTGGCGAACTCGCCGCGCTGTGCTTTGCCGGCGTGCTACCGGCCGACGACCTGCCCTCGTTGAGCCAACAGAGAGCGGAAGCTGTTCTGCGCGCCGTCGACACAGACCCTGGTCGCATGGCCGCCGTCCGCACAGACCGCGAGACGCTGACACATCTGCTCAAAGATGAAAGCGCGGTCTGGGCAGCGAATTTCAACGCCCCCACGCAGACGGTGATTGCCGGAGCGAGTGCCGAGCTCAAAGCCTTTTTAACTCAATTGGACGCCGCCAACATTTCCTGGAGCGAGCTGAACGTGGCTTGCGCCTTTCATAGTCCGCTTCTCACGCGAGCCGAAAGCCTGTTTGCGGAGGTACTGCAAGATAAAAACTTGAGCGAAGCGACGCTTCCCGTCTGGTCTAACACAACCGCCAGCATCTACCCTTCAACGCCCGCTGACATCAAAAAGCGCCTGGCCACACACCTCGTGAGCCCCGTTCGCTTTGTTGAGGAAGTGGAGCAAATGTATGCGGCAGGCGGTCGCGTATTCATTGAGACGGGCCCTGGCTCTGTGCTGACAGGGCTTGTAGAACGTATTCTCAACGGACGCGAAGCCCTTCTCATACCAACCGAGCGCGCCACTGGCAACGGTCTGACCTACCTCCTGCACGCACTGGCCCGCTACGTATCCTCCGGCAGAGAACTACTCTTCACCCGCCTGTTTGAGGGAAGAGACTAAGAGTTCATCGTGGTTTTCTTCTGTTTTGGTGTGGGGAGGCATGACTTCGTGGCGTTTTTCGGCTACGTAGTCCATGACCGCGAACAGGGTGCCGGAGATTACGAAGGTCAGGTGCAGCACCACACGCCATATTTCGTACTC
>JAISFJ010000153.1 GCA_031263665.1 Coriobacteriales bacterium | reverse complement strand
TTAGAGAGCACGCCTTGCGGTTGCGGTTGAAGTCAAATACGCGGCGTGCGACACACGGTTGTTGCGGGCGCGTGGCACACGACTATGAGGGCAAAAGGGTGCGTGCCGTCTTACGGGCTTGGGTGTCGGTTTCTTCTAGTTGAGAAAGGGAGGTGACGGGGGTGGAGGTGTGGCGTTCCAGGGTGGTCTCGACGATGCGTTCGATGTCAAAAAAGCCGCAGGCTCCCTCAAGAAACGCGGCAACGGCGACCTCGTTGGCCGCGTTGAGAACCGCGGGCGCCGTGCCGCCTGTGCGCCCTGCTTCGAGGGCGAGCCGAAGTGCGCCGAAGGTCTCAACGTTTGGCTCTTCAAAGGTGAGTTGGCCAAGTTTCGCGAAATCGAGTGGCTCAAGCGGGCTTGGACTGTCCCAGCGTTGGGGATAGGACAGCGCGTACTGGATGGGAATACGCATGTCGGTTACGCCGAGATGCGCCTTGATGCTGCCATCACGATATTCAACCATCGAGTGAACCGTGCTTTGCGGATGCACGACGACCCTTATATCATCATAGGAAGTAGCAAATAGATGGTGAGCCTCGATGACTTCGAGGCCTTTGTTCATCATGGTCGCGCTGTCGATGCTTATCTTGGGTCCCATATGCCAGGTGGGATGGGCGAGCGCGTCGGCGGCGGTGACCTTTTCTACCTGCGCGCGACTCCAGCCGCGGAAGGGGCCGCCAGAAGCAGTGAGCCATATCCGGTCAAGCTCGCCTGCGCTCTCCCCCACCAGACACTGAAAGATGGCCGAATGTTCCGAATCGACGGGGAGCAGCGTGGCAGGTGCGGTGTTTTGCCTCCGCACCGACTGCCCCTGCCCCGACCGCTCGCGCACCGACTGCTCGCGTGCCAGCGGCATGATGAGGTCACCGCCCACCACGAGGGACTCCTTGTTGGCCAGCGCGAGACGATGACCGCTCATAAGAGTGGTGTAGCTCGCCCTGAGACCGGCCGCTCCCACCAAGGCGTTGAGCACGCAATCAACGTCGGAGCGCGCGCACAGCGCCTCAACGGCGGCGGCGCCAAAGCCTATCTCGGCGCCATCCGGAAGCTGCGCGAGCAAAGGGCTGGCCTTGAGCTCTTCATCCCCAATTGCCAAAACACGCACATCAAACTCGGCAGCCTGTGCGGCAAGCAGGGCGATATTGCGATGGGTGGCCAGGGCGACCACGCGCAAGGCGGTGGGATGACGCCGCACAACATCGAGCGTCTGGCGGCCAATGGAGCCCGTTGAGCCGAGCAAAGCGATGCGCACCGCAGTTCCTTTCTCACAACCCTATCAGCCTGAAAAGAAGCGACGCGACCGCCGCCACAACGATGAGCGAATCGCAGCGGTCGAGAAAGCCGCCGTGCCCCGGGAGCAGATTGCTCGAATCCTTAAAGCCGGTATTGCGCTTGATGCGCGATTCGACGAGGTCGCCTAAAATGCCAATCCACCCGCAGGCCAAGCCGCTGACAATTGCCCAGCCAATCGGCAAATCAAGGCCCGGAATCAGCGGGAAGAGACTCCACACCGCAACCGACATGACGATACCCGCGATAAAGCCCTCCCAGGATTTTTTGGGTGAGATGCGCGGGGCCATGGGATGCTTGCCGAACTTTGAACCTATGACATAGGCGGCGGTATCGTTTGCCCAGACAGAGAGCAGAACGCCGGAGACTAAAACTCCACCCCAGAAGCCATCGAGTATCTCCCGAATCATGACAAGCGATGAGAGCATGAGCCCGGTATAACAGGCGCCAAACAGGGTGATTGCCACGTCGGTGATGCGCGCGGGGGCATAGAAAACATACCAGATGAGCAGGGCACAGGCAAAGCCGACCGTCAGCGAAAGCAGGCCGTTGAAGTGCCATATCGCGTAGGTGACAGGATAGGCGGCCGCAACTGCCGTGCCGAGAAACTCGTTGGGAAGTTTTGCGTCGTTTCGCAGCATACGGTAGAGTTCAAAGGCGCACAACGCGGAAAGTGCGCAGGCCACAAGAACCGTCGTGATGTTGCTCGCGAGTATAAGGGCGACGATGGAGATGGAAAATATCGCGGCGGTGAGCGCCCGCTTGGCAAAATCGCCCATCTCACACACCACCAAAACGCCGCTTGCGACTTTGAAAGGTGAGCACGGCACGCAAAAGTTCGTGCGCGTCAAAATCGGGCCAGAGCACAGACGTGAGGTAAAGCTCGCTGTAGGCTATCTGAAAAAGCAGGAAGTTTGAAAGGCGATGTTCCCCGCTCGTCCTGATGAGAAGGTCGGGGTCGGGAATGTCGGCGGTATCGAGACGGGCAGCGAACGCGGGGGGGTCAAGGGCTGCGATGGCGGCCTCATCGAGCTTGCCAGCGAGCGCTTCGGACGCGATTTTTTGCGCGGCGGCGACGATTTCGGTACGCGAGCCATAATTCACCGCGATGACGAGCGTCATGCCCGTGTTGGTCTTCGTGCTTTGGACGGCATCCTCAAAGGCTTTTCGCGTCTTTGCGGGCAACGGAGTAAGGTCGCCTATTATGCGGATTCGCACGTCTTCGGCGTCTAAGCTGTCCAGTTCCGCGACCATGGTGTTGGCAAACAGCATCATGAGCGTTTTGACCTCGACTGCCGGCCGCGCCCAATTCTCGGTGGAAAACGAGTAGATGGTGAGATAGCGAATCCCTAAGTCATTCGCCGTTCGGATAAGGGCACGGACCCCTTCTATGCCCGCCTTATGACCAGAAGCCCGACTCTTGCCGCGCTGCTCGGCCCAGCGCCCATTGCCATCCATGATGACGGCGATATGAGCGGGCACGCGGTCAAAATCGAACGACGAGAGACTGATGTCACATGGCAGAGGGTCAAATATCTCGTGAAGTCGTGCGGGTGTGAGTTTGAGTGTGAGGGGGCCTGAGGGTGTCAATACTTCAGACCTCCATGACCTCGGTCTCCTTGCGCCCCAAAGTCTCATCGACTTCCGCGACATGTTGGTCGGTCAGCTTTTGTATCTGCTCTTCGGCGCGGTAGACCTCATCTTTTGACACGTCTTCGTCTTTGACCAGACGGTCGAGCTTGGTATTTGCGTCGCGGCGTTCATTGCGCAAGGCGATTTTTGCCTCTTCGGCGATGTGGCGACATTGCTTGACGAGCTCGCGGCGGCGTTCCTCGGTAGGCAAGGGGAAGGGCAGGCGGATGACGCCGCCGTCGTTGGACGGGGTGATGCCGAGGTCACTCGCTAAAATGGCCTTCACCACGTCATTGACGATTTGCTTGTCCCACGGCTCGACAACGAGCAGATGAGCCTCGGGGGATTTGACGCTCGCCAACTGCGTAATCGGCGTTTGCGAACCGTAGTAGTCGACCTGAATCCGCTCCAACATGGTAGCGGAGGCTCGCCCCGTACGAATGGTGGCAAACTCATGCGCGAGATTCGTAACGGTCTTATCCATCTTGTCGGTAGTGGTGGCGATAACATCATCAATCATGGCGTCCTCCTTGTGTCTTTTTGATGGGCACTTCTGGAAGTGCCCTAATAAACAACGGTCCCAACACAATCACCTCGCAAAGCCGCCTCCATGGTTCCCTCTTTTTTGAGACTGAACACGATGAGCGGGAGTTTGTTGTCCATGCACAGCGAAATGGCCGTGGTGTCCATGACGTGCAGTTCTTTGGTCAGCACGTCAAGATAGCTGATGCGCTCGAAGCGCTTTGCATCGGGATTTTTGACCGGGTCGCTATCGTAGATGCCATCGACCTTGGTCGCCTTCATAAAGACATCGGCGTCTATTTCGCAGGCGCGCAATGCCGCCGTGGTGTCGGTGGTGAAATAGGGATTTCCCGTGCCGGCCGCGAAAATCACGACACGCCCCTTCTCAAGATGGCGGATGGCACGGCGTCGGATATAGGTCTCGGCGACCTCCTGCATGGCGATGGCGCTTTGCACCCTGGTATAAACGCCGGCGCGCTCGAGTGCCTCCTGCAAGGCAAGCGCGTTCATGACCGTCGCGAGCATACCGATGTAGTCGGCCTGGCTGCGGTCCATGCCTTCGGTTGAGGCGGCCATCCCTCGAAAGATATTGCCCCCGCCAACGGTCACCGCAAGCTCAACACCACCGTCCCTGATGCGCTTTATCTGCTCCGCAAGACCGTTGATGACCTTCGGGTCGATGCCATAGCCCTGGTTGCCGGCCAACTGTTCGCCCGACAATTTGAGAAGGACTCGTTTGTACTTAAACTCAGACACTGCTCTCCTTTGTCTCACTTATTTGTTCATGCAACTACAGGGCACTTCTAAAAACCCATTGTACATCATCTTCCGATTCGGAATCTGTTGCGCAAACGGTTTCTAGAAGTGCCCTCTAACAAAAACGAGCACCTCCCATGAAGAAGATGCTCGTATTATCCGTAAGCAGGCACGGGACGGTTTGCTGTTTAGCTTTGTCCGACCTCGAAACGGTCGAAGCCGATGACCTCTATGCTGTCGCCAACGGACTTTGCAACCGCGGCGATGACCGCTTGGATGTTTTTATCCGGGTCTTTGACAAATGCCTGCTCAAGCAGGGTGTTTTCCTGGTAAAACTTCCTGAGATTGCCCTCGGCTATTTTCTCCTGAATGTTCTCGGGTTTGCCGGATTCGGCGGCCTTTGCCTTATAGATTGCCTTTTCTCGCTCAATGACCTCATCGGAAAAGCCCTCGCGGGTCACCGCGCCCGGATTTGCGGCGGCCACCTGCATGGCGAGGTCTTTGGCCAACACCTTGAACTCATCGTTTTTGGCGGTTTCCTGCTTGCCCAGCTTAAACCGCACAAGCACGCCAAGGCGCCCGCCACCATGAATGTAGCTTGAAATCGCGCCCGTCTCCACCGTAC
>JAISFJ010000133.1 GCA_031263665.1 Coriobacteriales bacterium | reverse complement strand
AGACCGAACAACATCACATCGCAGAGCGCGGTTACGATAACTATCCCGATGAGCGAATTGACGAGGAGGGCGGCGTGGCGGCGCCTGTTCATAAGGAGCCGTATCCCCAGCAAGGTCGGCGTGATGACGAGAAACGCCAGGCAGACGAGCATGATAGCGTATATGATTATGGTTGTCTTTGAGTTTTCGGGATGGAGCCACAGACGTATCAGCTCTGTGAAGAAGGAAAGATGAAGTGAGGAAAAAACGACGACAGACAAGCCCATCAGCACGCATAAGCCCCCGAACACTTTCAAAACCAAGGGGATATTCTTATGGTCGAGCGGATATTCTCGTATCCTTTTTCGACCAGTCTTTGGGAAGGGTATATCTATCATCGCCGGTTCCTGAACTGTGGTGCACTCAACGCGTCGCTTGGCAGGCGAACACCTGAGAAGGAGTGTTCTCTTCACCATATCATTACGACAACCGCGGGGGAATCCCCAGGTCATAATGATTCGGTATCCGGGGGTTGTCAGATGAGGTTATCTTGATGAAGGGAGTTTGTGGAGCAGGTTGACAAAATCCTGGCGGTAGCCGTTGGTATCGGTGCCGAGATTGTTTTCGGCGAGGTCAACTATCTCGCGCACCGCTCTGCGCCCGCCATCGCCGTCGCTGCGCAGGTAGTCTCCAAACAGCGCCACCGCCGACACGAAGTCAAAATCCGAAGAATTGCCGCGCGCCGCCTGTGCTGTAGCCACCGGAAACTCCACCAACTGGCTCTCGCTGTCGCCTGGGTCCTTGTAGCGTATGCGCACATCAAACAGGTGCGACTTCTCCATCGTGCCCTCGTTCGTCGGCTCAAACTCAAAGAGCGCGACCACATCGGCTCCGGCACCAATTTCTCCGGCGTCTTTGCGGTCATCATCAAAGTCCCGTGTTTGCAGCATCCGATTCTCGTAGCCAATCAGCCGGTAACTGTGGACTGTTTGTGGGTCGAACACAACCTGTGCTTTGACGTCATCGGCGACCGTAAAGAGATTCGACCCAAGCTCATCTACCAGCACCTTTTCCGCGGTTTTGAGGCTATCGATGTAGGAGTAGTTTCCGTTTCCGTCTGTGGCCAGAGTTTCCATGATGTCATCGCGAATGTTTCCCGTCCCAAAGCCGAGCACGCTGAGATAAACGTCGGACTGCCGCTTTTTGGCGATGAATCGAGAGAGCTCGTCGGTATCTGAGAGGCCGACGTTAAAGTCGCCGTCTGTCGCCAGGATTACGCGGTTGTTGCCGCCTTCGATGAAAAATTCTTCCGCAAGTTCATAGGCCTCCTGGATGCCTTGCTCGCCCGCCGTAGAACCGCCCGCGGACAGGGAAAAAATCGCGTCATCGATTGCTCGACTATCCGAACCGCGCGCACCCGCCAACGCCACGTACGTACCGCTGGCGTAGGTCACGATTGAGACCCGGTCGTCTCTACCGAGCGTCTCGGTCAGCATGGCGAAGGCTTCTTGCAGCAAAGGCAGCTTGTCGTAGGAGTTCATCGAACCGGATATGTCGATGAGAAACACCAGGTTGCTTGGCGGCAGGTCGCTACGGTCTACCTCGCGTGTCCCCACACGGACCAGCGCCAGGTTCTTCTCATCATCAAACGGTGACGGGCCGACCTCAGTGTAAAACGCAAACGGACCGTCTGAGGCAAACTCCAGCGGTTCATCGAAGCTGAACCAATTGATGAACTCTTCGGTGCGCACCGCGTCTGGTGGCGGCAACATACCATCTTCGACATAGCGCTTGAAGTTGGAATAAGAGGCCGTATCCACCTTGAGCGAGAACGTGGCCTCCGGCTTGTCTTCGGCGAGTTGCTCACCCGTCTCATCAATTTCCGCGTAGCGCTCTCCACCGCTGTCCTCGTAATAGTAGTCATAATCAGGTGAGCCGAAGGAGGGCCCGCCCATTTCGCTGCCAGACTCGTCGGAATACGACTCACTTGTTCTTTCGCTACCCGACGGCCCCGCGTTGCAACCGCTGAGCGCCAGAAGTGACGACAGCAGCAAAACCATGAGCGCGACTAACGGGGAAGTACCGGTTAAACCTTGTCCTTTTTTCATTTTGGTTACCTTCATCCTTTTTGTGATTCCCGTTTCCATCCTTGTAAACGCCCTTGCAAACTGAGAAACCACTCAAAGACCAAAAACATTACAACTCTCGGTAAAAATTTTTGAATAACCGGGCTTTTTATAGACACGCTCATAGCGCCGCCCTGACAATGGAGCGGTAAAACGCCGCGAGCGCACCCATGTCGTCGCGGCTCGACAAGGTGTACCATACGCCCTCGCGCTCAAATGTCAGCAGCATGTAGGCCTCGTTGACCTTCGCCGCCACCGCTGTTCCGTCGATGAGCACCTCATCCATCGCCGCAAGAGTGGTTTCGCCCTCCGAAGCGGCGTCCGCAACGTCTTCCGCGACGTCTTCCGAAGCGGCGCCTGAGGCGGCGTCCGAAGCGGCGCCTGAGGCGGCGTCTGCCTGCTGCTCGTTTTCGCGGTACATGGCCAACACCACATCGCCACGCGTGGTACTCTCCAGTGCATACACACTCATCCCATTGTCGTAGTCGGTAGCGGCCACACGGTAGTCTGCCGGCAGGTCAAACAAAATCGGTATCTCCGCCGTATCCGGTGCTGGGTTTGCCACATCCGGTGCTGAGGACGAAGAATCAATCACGGCATCGCCGGGGCTGGTAAAAAGAGGTGCCGTTATGGAGGGAATTGCCACAATCCAAGCCACCAT
>JAISFJ010000115.1 GCA_031263665.1 Coriobacteriales bacterium | reverse complement strand
AGCAATACGCAAACCGCACGGTCAAGCTCTATGACGGGCGCATTCAGGCGGACAGCAACCCCTTCATCCCACCGGTCGAAGATGTAATGGGCAAGGAGCGACCGCACCGCCGTACCGCGATGTCTTTTCTCACCGCCATCTCGCTGTCCTTCACCAATCTCATGACCAAAAAAGGGCGCACCATCATGACGGCCTTCGCTGGCTCCATTGGCATTATCGGAATCGCGGCGATACTCTCACTGGCAAACGGCGTGAATAACTACATTAAAAATGTGGAGGAAAACCTGCTGACCGTCTATCCGCTTTCCATCCAGAGCACGGGCATGGATTTCACCGCGCTGATTTCCGCTTCGGTTTCCGGGCGCCCTTCGGATGAAGGCTCTTCCGGCGGGAGCACCGCGGGCACTGCGGGCGCCACGGGCGCCGAGGGCGAGGGCGAAGAGGCGGAGCTTGTCATCGAGGAAACCAGGAGCATCGTCAACACCTTTTCCAGCATCGGGCAAAATGACCTCGCGGCGCTCAAGGCCTATTTCGATAAGGACGGCGGTGGGATAAACCAATACGTCAACGCCATCGAATACTCCTATGGCCTCACGCCCCAGATATATTCTTCCGATACCTCCAACGGCCCCATCCAGGTCAATCCCGACGTTCTCACCAGGAGCATGGGCCTCGACCAGGGCGGGGGCTTCACCCAGTTTATGACCCTGGGCGCCAGCGCGACGATGTTTAACCCCCTGGTTGAGGATACCTCTTTGCTTGAGGGGCAATATGATGTTGTCTCCGGTAAGTGGCCAGAGAACTATTCCGAGTGCGTTGTCGTTTTGGATTACGCGGGGCACGTCAGCGATTACATGCTCTATCTCATGGGTTTTCGCGACCCTGCGGAGCTCGAGAGTATGGTGGAGCAATTCCAAAATGAGGAAGAAATTGCGACACCCGAGGATACGCTCGAGTTATCTCCCGATGAGCTCTTAGGCGTGACCTTTAAGCTGGTGTCTGCTACGGAGTATTACGCCTATGACGAGACCTACGAAATCTGGACGGACAAAAGAAGCGATGAGGAATACGTGACAAGTTTGGTGGAAGCTGGCCAGACCTTAAGCGTCGTCGGCATTTTGCGGGAAAAGCCCGACGCTACGGCCACGTCATTGGGCCAGGGCATCTATTATCCGGCGTCGCTCACCTATCATCTGATGGAGCAGGCGGCGCAAACGCAAATTGTTCAAGACCAACTGGCGGATTCGACCGTTAACGTTTTTAGCGGTAAGACTTTTGCCGAGGAAAAGGAGAGTTCGGGTTTTGACGCGTTTTCATTTGGCGACCTCATGACGATAGATGAGGATGCCATCGCGAGCGCTTTTTCCATGGACCCGTCGGCCCTCAACGTCGACTTAGCCGGAGCGCTTGACCCCACAAAACTCGCTGAAAGTCTGCCGGCGCCGCCCGAGCCCGACCTGACGGACATCGGCTCTCAGTTAGACATCGACATACCCACCGAGGCAATCGTTGCCATCGCGGGTGATGTGATGGAGGCCTATCTCGTCTATTGCTTCGAAAACGGCATCACTACGCCCCAGGCCATCAGGGACGGCCTGCCCGCCTATCTCAGCCGACCCGACGTACAGGTCCGCCTCGCGCTTGAAGTCAACAAGGTGGTTAATGTCGATGACCTCCAAAACGAGCTTCAACAGGCCATCAGCCTTTATATGCAGGAGACGATGACGAGCTACATGACCTCCGCCATGACGGCCATGCAAAAGCAGATTGAAACGGCGCTCGCGTCCTCAATGCAGCAACTCGGCGCCAACATGGCGGGCGCGATGAGCATCGATGAGGACGCCTTCATGAACGCCTTTCAGTTCAACATGGATGAGGAACAGCTTTCGCAGCTTGTGATGACCATGATGTCGGGCGAGAGCAACACCTACGACAACAACTTAAAGAAGCTCGGTTATGCCGATAGCGCCAAGCCCTCAGGCATCGACATCTACCCCTTTGACTTTGAGAGCAAGCAAAACGTGGCGGACATCCTCACCGCCTACAACAAGGAAATGGAGGCGGCGGGCGAAGAGGACAAGGTCGTCACCTACACCGACCTCGTGGGCCTTCTCATGACTTCCGTAACCGACATCATCAACATGATAAGTTACGTTCTTGTCGCCTTTGTCGCCATCTCGCTCGTGGTTTCGTCGATTATGATTGGCGTCATCACCTATATTTCGGTGCTTGAGCGCAAAAAAGAAATCGGCATCCTCCGCGCTATCGGCGCGCGCAAACGCGACATTGGCAACGTGTTTAACGCTGAGACGCTCATCGTGGGCCTTGCGGCAGGGCTTATGGGCATCCTCATAACATTGCTGCTGACGATACCAGCAAACATCATCGTCGAGTCGTCGTTTGGGGTCAAAGACATCGCGATTCTCCCGACGACTTCCGCCGTGGTGCTCATCCTCATCAGCATGGGGCTGACCTTCATAGCCGGCCTCATCCCCTCATCAGCCGCCTCCCGCCGCGACCCCGTAGAAGCCCTCCGCAGCGAGTAAGCTTGCCTCAGTTTTCAGGCTGCGTGAGAAGAAAAGGTATCAGTTTGTGGTGTAGGTGCGGGTGCTGTTCATGCAGAGAAGTATGGTGGAGCCGTTGTGTATCAGGGAGGATGTGCCTGCCTGGAGCGTGCCCAGGCCTCCGAGTGCCAGCAGTATGGTGTTGAGTATCATGGTCCAGTAAAAGGAGCGGCGCATTCGCTTGACAAGCCCTGTGCTCAGTTGTCTCAGCTTCACCAAATCCTCAAGGTCGCCGCTGCTCAGTGTGATGTTTGCGACTTCGCGCGCGATGGCGGCACCGTTGCCCATTGCGATACCCACGTCGGCACAGCTCAGCGCCGGTGAGTCGTTGACGCCGTCGCCCACCATCACCACGGTCGCTCCCTGTGCGCGCAAATCCTCCAAAAACGCGTACTTTTGCTCGGGGAGCAGGTCGGCCTTAAACTCATCGATGCCCGCCTCTTTGGCAACGCGAGCCGCCGTTGCGGCATTGTCACCGGTAAGCATGACGATACGGCTAAAACCCTGCTCACGCAGGCGCGCGATGGTCAACGCGATGTTTGGTTTGAGCGGGTCGTGGATACAGATGGCCCCAACCAACTCGCCATCGACCGCGAGAAAAAGTGGCGAGCCGCAGGCGGTTTTTTCTTCGATGATGGAGCGAATGTCGGCGGGATAGGGCACGTTTTCATCCTCAAAGACAAAGTGTCCGCTGCCTATGACCACGCGTTTGCCCTCGAGCGTTGAGGCGATGCCGTGGGCGACCAGGTATTTTACTGTTGCGTGCTTCTCGCGATGATTGAGTTTTTGGGCGGCGGCCTCGTTAACGACGGCCCGAGCGACCGAGTGAGGAAAATGTTCTTCCAAACAGGCCGCGAGACGCAACACCTCACGTTGCTCCCAGCCTCTGAAAGCGAGCACATCCGCCACCCGTGGAGTGGTTTGTGTGAGCGTGCCGGTTTTATCAAAGACGAGCGTGGTTGCCTGCGCCATCTCTTCTAAGCTTCGCGCGCCTTTTACGGTGATGCCCGCGTGCGCCGCCTCCCGCAGGGCCGCCAGCGATGATATGGAGCCCGTCAATTTGAGCGCGCAGGAATAATCGACCATCAAGGCCGTGGAGGCGCGTTCGAGAGAGCGCGTCGCGGCCAGCAACAGGCCGGCGTACAGGAAGTTATAGGGCACAAAGGAGTTGGCCAGGTTTTCGAGTTTTATCTGTCCCTCCGGTCTGAAAAGCTCTGACTGCTCCACCAGAGAAACCACCTTTCGGAGCCGGGTTTTATCAACACGGGCGCCCACTTTGACGATGACCTCGCCTTCTTCAACCACGGTACCTGCGAATACGGTATCCGAGCTTGTGCGTTCGATGGCGAGCGGCTCACCGGTAAGCGAGCTCTGGTTGACCATCGCGCGACCGCTCATCACCACGCCGTCAACGGGGATGGGCGAGCCGGTGCGCACGACAATCCGGTCACCGGGCACAAGCGTATTGGCCTCAACGAGGGTTTCCCTGTCGGGATTTTTGTTGGTGTCCTCATCAGCACTCTTGCCGACGTCTTCGCCGACGCTCTCATCGGTATCTTTTCCGGGGCCGAGTCGCCAGACCCGCTCGGGCATGTCAAGGAGGGAGTGGATGAGTTCGAGTTGGGTGCGGTCGCGCGCGTGTTCCTCCATCATCTCGCCCATGGTCAGCAAAAACATAACCGAGCCCGCGTCGTCCGCCTTGCCTTGGAGCAAAGAGGCGCTGATGGCGGCCGCGTCGAGTACCGGCACGTCCAAGCGTCGGTGGGCGAGGGAGCGAATGGCCGCGTGCAAAAAGCCCAGCGAGCAGAATATCTGGTAGATGAACCTGAGCGGCAATGGCAAAAGGAAGCGGACAAGCAGACGACGGAGCACCAGGCTGGCAATCTGCTCCCAAAGTGAGGGCTCAAATCGGTATAACTGTGTTTGGAGTTGAGCCTCGGTGGGGCGCCGCTCGATTATCTCGGCCGGTTTGAGTTCGTCAAGGCAGCTGAGTATCCGCGTTTGTTCGCCGGTGTAGGTGATGGCCAGCGAGCCGGTGCGTGGGTAGATGACGCAGCTTTGTACTGCGTCCCATTGCTCGATGATGGCCGAGAGCGCGTACGCGTCAGCAGCGGGGATGCGCCCCAACAGGCAGACGCGAACGCGACCAGGTATGTGGTGTTCTATGGTATACCGCACGAGAGGATGCCGGGCTCTAATAGACCGCTAGTTGGCCTCAGAGCTATTTTTTCTTGGCACTTTTGCGGGTGCTCTTTTTGGCGTCATTTTTGACGGTTGGCTCAACGGGCAGGTCCTCTTGCTCATTTAAGTAGGTGGCCTCCGCAACGATGTCGTCAACGTTGCTTTTGGCTTGCTCAATGATGTCCTGGCCGGCAGCCTTTACCTGCAAACCCTTGGATACCGCCTGCACGCAGAGCTTCTTGGCAGGGCCGGATGTGAGCGCCTTTATCCCAGCGGTACCCAAAACAAATCCCGCGAGAACAAGACCAATTTCTTTTGTGAAAGCCATGCTGTCTCCTTTCATCATGAATACGACAACCCCGTCAGGGAAACGCAAACTTTTGAAAAAGCTGTTCTGTATGGTACACGTATTCTCATGAAAAGTAAAGACTAGCTAACATAGGTGCATATGAACACATGCGCACAGTTACCTACCGCTACCGTTTACGGAGTGTTAATCGGTGTTTTTTGATGGCGTGACATGATTTAACCAATGCGTCTCTTGCGAAACTCGTAATCGCTTTTGAGGATGCTTTGCAGGTTATGTTGTGGCTTCCACTTAAGTATCTTGTCCGCGCGTTCAATGCGCGCGATGAGTTTGGCGGGGTCTCCCGGTCTGCGGGGGGCGTACTCAAAGGGCACCTCAAACAGCTTACGTGCCGCATCCACGACCTCGCGGACCGAAAAACCTGAGCCCGAGCCGAGATTGGCGAGAAGGGAGGTCTTGTTGTTGAGAATATATTCCGCACCCAGAACATGAGCCTGGGCGAGGTCGGTGACATGGACGTAGTCGCGGATGCACGTGCCGTCCGGCGTGTCGTAGTCATCGCCAAAGATGAAGAGTTTTTCGCGTATGCCAAGCGCCGCCTGCATGATGAGAGGGATGAGGTGCGTGAGCTGGTCTTTGTCCAAGCCGATTTTGAGTGAGGCGTCGGCGCCCGCCACGTTAAAGTACCGCAGGATGCAATAGTTAAGGTCATGAGCGGCCCCCACCCATGCAATCATCTTTTCGCAGGCAAGTTTTGTCTCGCCGTAGGGGTTTATGGGCTCGGTCGCGTCGCCTTCGTCACATTCGGGCGTGATTGGCTCGCCGTAAACCGCGGCGGTCGATGAGAATACGATGTTTTTTACCCCGCATTCAACGAGCGCTTCCAGCATGGTACGCAGGCCCTCAACATTATTCTCATAATACGCGAGCGGCTGCTCAACGCTTTCGGGCACGATGAGCTTTGCCGCGAAGTGCATGGCCACCTCAACGGGTGCGCCGGCCTGTGCTTCGGCGTTGAGCACGTGGACGATGTCACTTTTGCGCCGTATGTCTCCCCACACAAACCGTGCCTGCGGATGCACGTTTTCGGTGCTTCCCGTGGAGAGGTTGTCAAGAACAATGACCTCGTGGCCCGCGCGGATGAGTTCATAGGTGGTGTGGCTACCGATGTAGCCCGCCCCCCCAACGACAAGAACCTTCATGTTGTGCCTTTCTCTCGTGGCACGACGTCCCGCTCTGCTGTGGTTTTGTGCCTCTTACATAGTATAATGGCAATTCGCTTCCTAAGGAAGCACTGATTAAATCATGTCACGCCATCTGGCGGTCATTTTCGCCTCTGGCTGCGTTGAGCAACAGCAGCATTAGCCCAGCTAGTCCTGCTGTCACTCGCCTTGCCAGACGCGAAAATGACTCACCAGACAGCGCAACAGCATTTAATCAGCACTTCCCTAACCAAGTTCCCTAACCAAGTTCGCTAACCAAGACAAGGAGAATCCTGTGCTCTCAACGGACGAACAACTGCATATCATCCAGAGTGGTGACGCCCATATTGTACCCGTTGCCGCGCTTAAAGCGAAACTCAGTCGTGGCGTGCCCCTGCGCGTAAAACTCGGTGTTGACCCCACGGCCCCCGACCTGCATCTTGGCCACGCTGTGCCCTTGCGCAAGCTGCGGCAGTTGCAGGACTTAGGCCATCAGGTAGTGCTCATCATCGGCAACGGCACCGCGCTCATCGGAGACCCTTCCGGGCGCAACTCCACGCGGCCACCGCTTACGCCTGAACAAATTGCCGAAAACGCGCAAACCTACGTTGAACAGGCATTTAAGATACTCGACCGCGACAAGACCGAGCTCACCTGGAACGGCGACTGGCTCAACTCACTCAACCTCAAAGACATTCTCAACCTCGCGGCGCGATTCACGGTTGCGCGCATTCTCGAGCGCGATGATTTCTCCAACCGCTACAAGACGCAACAGCCCATCTCACTGCATGAGTTTCTCTACCCGGTCATGCAGGCATATGATTCGGTTGAGGTGCGTGCCGACATCGAAATCGGTGGCACCGACCAACTCTTTAATCTGCTCGCCGGACGCGAACTCATGGAGAAGATGGAGATGGAGCCGCAGGTCTGCCTGACCCTGCCGTTGCTCGAAGGCATCGACGGTGTGCGAAAGATGTCCAAAAGCTACGGCAACTACGTGGGCATCACCGATGAGCCCGCGGAAATGTTTGGCAAACTCATGTCCATACCGGACGACCTCATGCCACGCTATTTTTATCTCGCCTCAACGCTGCCGGTTACCGATGTGGAGAAAATCGAGCGCGGTCTTGCGGATGGCACGCTGCACCCCAACGAGGTCAAGCGGCACCTGGCCACCAATATTGTCGCCGCCTACCACGACGAGGCCGCAGCCGTTGAGGCCGAGGCGGCTTTTGACCGCGTGTTTAAGGAGCGCGGGCTACCCACTGATGTAACCGAGGTCGCGCTGAAGCTGACCGTTGGCGACGATGGCCTGGTCTACGTGCCCGGCGTGTTGGTAGAACTTGGTTTTGCGGCCAGCACCAGCGAAGCGCGTCGTCTCATTGATGGCGGCGGAGTAAAGATTGCCGGTGAAGCTCTTATCAAAGGCGAGTACAGCACCTCACCGACGCGCCTTGCCGATGCGGTCGTCCAAGTAGGCAAACGCAAATACGCCCG
>JAISFJ010000064.1 GCA_031263665.1 Coriobacteriales bacterium | reverse complement strand
ACGGTAACCGTAAGTTCAAGTGCGGGGGCATCACACTTACCGATAAAAGCGTCAGAGAGGTGCAACACCTTCTTATCAGGATAAGGTTCTTTCCCGTTATAGATAACGATGAACTCAGGGGTGGGAACTTCACAAAGTGTGCGCCGATACATCTCTTTTTCTTCTTCCTTTCTTCAAGTTTTTCAGAGTAAGGCCGGTTCTCCCAACAGGGCGGACTCTCAGATTCAGCACCGGTTCATCAGTGGTTCATCAGTAGTTCAGTATCCGTTCAACATGAAGCCTTAGCCCTCACCGTCGTTGCAAGCGAGCGCAGCGACGAACTCGTGTGTCACACAGGAGTTTGCTTTGAATGTAGGGTAGATCGAGTAAGAAATTGGTTCAAGATAATTCCGAAGTCAGTGGTATCCTGCATGCCTTGTGGCGCTACAGGCAGAACGCCATATAGAGCGGCAGGTAAAGTCTGTCGCTCTCTGCCTTGAGAGGTCTTGGATGTAGCACGTACTGAGTGCCTACCCGCTTTCCGAATTTGTCTTTGAACTTAGCCAGCGACATCGTTTTGTAGTGCTTGGTGGATTTGACTTCCACAGGACTGATCCGAGGTTTGAGTCCGACGTTGTCGTATTCGCGTACGATAAGGAAGTCTATCTCCATTGTCGCTTCCTTCTTTTTGTCGTTCCGTGCTGAATAAAACCGCAGCTTACACCCATTGGCACGTAACTGCTGAGCGAGGGCATTTTCCACCAGCATGCCCTCGTTTACCCCCAGCTTGTCAAAGAGGATGCTGCGGTAGACCTCGTGGCGGGTCTCGTCTCTGTCCCCAAACGCGAGAGTAGCCAGCAGGCCCGTGTCGCCCATATAGCATTTGAAGTTATTCTCCTCTGCCGTCAGGTCAAGCCCTACGCTCGGATCCGTGACATTGAGGCAGAGGTTTATCATGCGCGCGTCCCCAAGCCAGAAGAAGGCCCCTGCGTATTCGCGATAGCGGGCTTTCTCGTCTGCAGAGGACAGGGTAAACTTCTTTTCGTGTTTGGCAAGCTGGCCCGGCACGGCATCAAAAATTGCGGCGGCGCGCGAGGCATCGTCTCCGCCAAATTTCATAATATCCTCACGATAGAGGTTCAGGATGCGGCGCTTCATCCTATCGGTCTTTTTGAAGTCATTGGTATCAAGATACGCCTGTATAGCCTGAGGCATACCGCCCACAAGCAGGTATTCACGCCAAAGCCTCTCAGCTTTGCGGTGTATCCCCTCGGGAAGAGACTCTAATCGCTCAAACGATTCGCGGATCCCACTGGCCAAAAGGGCATTATCGCAAGCCCAAAGGAACTCCTCAAAGTCAAGGGGCCCGAGTTCTATCTTGTCCTCCTCAGAGGGGATGATAATATTCTCGGTGCTTTTCCTTATCGATATGAGCGAACCCGTTTCCAGGTAATCGTATCTCCCGTCTGCCACCAGTTGTTTAATGAAACTTCGGGCGATGGGGAAGCGCTGCACTTCGTCGAACACGATAAGCGTGTCGCGAACCTTCAGTTCAACCCCATAGAATGTGATAAGATACTTAAAAAACTCCTTAATGTCGCTTCGGTAGTGCTCAAAGATGTCCTTTACCGCGTGTGCGGCGGTCTCGAAGTTTATAAACAGGTATGTTGCGTATTCGTTTTTGGCAAAGGCCTCGGCCAGAGTGCTCTTTCCAGTGCGGCGCGCGCCCTCAATGAGCAAGGCCGATTCGCCACCTCCCTCTTTCCACTCCAGGAGCTTTTTATATACTTTGCGCTCAAACACGATACTTGCAGCCTCTCATTCGCGTTTCATTTCCTCTGGTATATCACAAAATGGAAAGTTTGAAAAGCGTTAATACTCACGAAATGGGAATCTTCAAAAGTGCCCAGAATCACGAAATGGGAAGCTTGTTATTCTCTATCAGCTCGTCTAGCGTTGCTGGCTGGTAGTAACAATATCGCTTTGTAGCGGCATGGTTAGAATGGTGTTGCGCGGTTAGTTTGTGGGGGTGGTATAATTGGGAGCGTGTTTTCGCGTAACGCATTAACGCAGTACTTTAACGCAGCTTAAACGTTCTCCAAAGGAAACTATGGTACGTCCGCTTATTCTTAATCGTTATCGTTTGCTTGAGACCAAGGGCAGAGGCGGCTTTGGGACGGTCGATGTTGCTTGGGACAGTCGCCTGCAGCGCAGGGTTGCCATCAAGCGTATTTTGCTGGCCTCAGACGAGACCGACCTTGTGGGCATTCAGGAGGCACGCACGGCGGCGCTGCTCAACGATGCTCGTATCGTCAATGTGCTCGACTTTGAGGTCACCGGCAGCGAAGCGCTCATCATCATGGAGTATGTGGACGGCCCTACGCTCAGTATGCTGCTCAAAGAAAGCCGCTCTCTGCTCGACCTCGACACCATCGCCACCCTCGTAGCCGATGTTGCCGCCGCACTCGAATATGCCCACGAGAACCAGGTGCTCCACCTCGACATCACACCGGACAACATCCTCATCGACCACAAAGGGCACATCAAAGTAACCGATTTTGGCCTGGCCGAACTCTCGGGAACCGTCGGGTTTGCCGAGCCACAGGGCGGAACCGTCGGCTACATGCCCCCCGAGCAGCTCACACAGGAAGACGTGGACGTACGCACCGACCTTTGGGCCCTGGCAATCCTGCTGTACCAACTGCTCACCGGCAAAAATCCCTTTCTCACAAAAAGCGCCGATGCCTCGCTTGAGCGCATCTTAAACGACCCGCTCCCTTTGCCCTCAGCGCTACGCCCCGAACTCGATCTCGCCTTAGACGAGCCCATCATCAAGGCGCTCATGGCGGATAAGTGGCAGCGCTTTGACAGCATCGCCCCGTTCCTCGCCGAGATAAGCCCGCTGCTTGGCAACCCGCAAAGTGGGCGAAGAAAGCTCAAGCGGCGTGTCAACGAACGCGAACTCGATGAAGTGGCGTTTACCGACGAGTGGCATCAGGCGGATGTGGATGAGGGCGAGGCGAACGGCGCCGCGGGCAAAAAGCGGGGCGCAAACGGTGGCGAAAGCGAATCCGCGGGACGTGCGGGACGTGCGGGGCGCGACAAAAACGAGGGTGGGCGGGGCGGCTCCGATGTGCGGGGCGGCTACGATGACTACGGCGGCTACGGCGGCGGCTACGGCGATGACGCGCTGATTAAGCCGACGCTGTGGGAGCGTGTTCCCGGTCGCGTACGTGGGATGCTTGGCCGTCTGCTCGCCGCGCTTGCCTGCGGGAGCTTTACCTTCACCGGCCTGAGCGGATTTGAGCAACTCGCAAAATCCCCCACACTCACCCCCACCAACACATTTTCGCAACTCGCAGAGCTGCCCCAATCCAACCTGGCGCTCACCATCCTCATAGGCCTCATCGCCCTGGTAGCACTCGCTGGGCTTTTGGCGCCACGGCTCGGCAGCGCGCTCGCCTGCATCGCCCTTGTCGCTGGCATCATCGCACGCGGCTCACCTCTTGTTGGCATCGCGCTCGGCGCATCGCTCATCATCTGGTGGTTGTTCTTTGGGCGTAAAGGAGGCGTCGATTCAACCGTGGTGATGCTCACTCCCCTGCTCGGAGCACTTTGGTTGGGCTTTGCGTTGCCTTTGCTCGCCGGCCTTCTTCTTCCGTGGAAACGCGCGGTGGCGGCGACAGTGGCGCAGGGACTCTTACTCATCACCTTGGCAACGCTAACCGATACGGGGCATATCACCTCGACCGGCCTTTTACTCCTGCCACAAGACGGCATCATCCCCAGCTCATTGCTTGCGACCTTCAGTCTGCCGCTGACCTGGGCAACGCTGGTCGCGTTCATCTTATCTTCCCTGGTACTGGCTCTGCTTGCCTCGCGCGGCACCATCGGCTCGGCAACGGCTGGCACCGTGTGCGCCGCCTTGGTAATCGCCGCGTTTTGCATAGCCGCGCCCCTGCTTATCAACCCAGGCGTTCCGCTGACTACTATCGTCGCCGATACCGCCTCACTCGCTCTTTCGTTTATACTGGTACTTATCGTGTCTCTGTCGGGCGTGTCAGCGGACGCGTTACAACCTGAGGAGGTCTAACGTGGGACTGTTCTCACGAATCGAAGGAGGACTCGACAGCGCCTTTGACCGGGCGGCGGGCACGGTTTTCCGTGGCCCCATCGAGCCTGCTCAGATAGCCAAACGTGCTGAGAAGCACATGAACCGCGAGAAGCTCGTGGGCGCCGGCAAACAGTACGCGCCCACGCTCTACACCGTGCTCGTGAACGAAAACGACAATCGCAAGCTCTTCGGCTTTTACCCCACCATGGCCGCGGAAATAGAAACCTACCTCGTGGGCAAGGGCACGCAGGCCGGCTTGAAGTTTGACGGCCGCCCGCTCGTTCGCTTCATCGTGGACAGCAAACTCAAAAGCGGCAAGTTTGATGTCATCGCGGAAAATGTTGCGGCTCCCATCATCGCGCAACTTCGCGAGGAGGAGATGGAGTTTTACGGAATCAGCAACAAGGCCTCAGCGGCGAAAGGCGCCTTAGCTATCGATGAGGCCGAGTCGGGCATTGCCGGAGCGTCCGCCGTGCTGCCGCCGGTAATCAGAGTGCCGGAAGTCAAAGGCAACCCTTCCACGCCCCTCGCCGCAGGCGGGGCCCAGGTGGGCGGCGCGCTGGTGGGCGGCGCGCTGGCAGACCTACAAGCGGACTCACCGGTAAACGACCGCCCGCAAAACGCCCTCGATAGCCTCCCCGGCTTCTCCCCAACAACGCCTCCACCACCAACACCCGCGCAGGCGGCATCCTCACACCCCTCGATTCCCTCTCCCGCAACGGCCAGGCAGGCACGCCTCACCAATATCAACGCAGGCAAAAGCTACGCGCTCACCAAAACCGTCATGGTTTTGGGTCGCGACAGCTCGTGTGACATCGCGTTAGACGACGCGAATATTTCACGCCAGCACGCCCAACTCACCCAAGACGTGGTCGGTACGTGGAAGCTCACCGACCTCGGCTCCACCAACGGAACACAGCTCAACGGCGACACCATCACCACCGCTCTGCTTCGCACCGGCGACCAGATTACCGTCGGCATAACAACGCTGGCATTCAGGGAGGACTGAGATCTGATGACAGGAGCGACCTCGTGATTGACATCACCTTATTTGTTGGCAGAATCCTGCTCATCGCGTTACTCTTTCTGTTTTTGTTCGCGGTCATGCGAACGGGAATCGGACTCGTGCGCGGGCAAAACCGCAAAGACGCCACCTGGACGGTTACCATACAGCACGGCCCGCGCGAACTCCGCGGCGTAAAAATAAACGTCAACGGCCCTGTTATCGTGGGACGCGCACCCGGAGCGGACATCGTGATAGCCGCTTCGTACGTCTCGGGGCGACACGCGCGCATCTCCCGCCTCGCCGAAAACCTCATCGTCGAGGACCTCGACTCCACCAACGGAACAACGGTCAACGGCACGCGCGTCCACGGCGCCACCCAGCTTGAGGACGGCGACACCATAGGCATTGGCGATGTGACCATGCGAGTGAGCTTCTCATGAAAACAAGGTCGCAAAAGGCTCTGCCGGTTGGCTCCCGCACCGATGTGGGGCAGATACGCGAGCATAACGAGGATTCTCTGCTCGTTAAGCCTCCCCTTTACGTGGTCGCCGATGGCATGGGAGGCCACGCGGCCGGCGAGGTGGCAAGCGAACTCGCCATCCGCACCTTTGAGGAAGCCGCAATCACCACGGCCGACCCCGAAGCACTCGAGCGCGCGGTGGCCGAATCAAACAGTGCCATCATTCGAGGCGCGCGAGAAGGCTTGGGCCGAGCGGGCATGGGCACCACGCTTACCGCCGCGGTCATCGAAGACGACCGGCTTCTCGTCGCGCAAATCGGCGATTCCCGCGCCTACCTTTTGCAAAAGGGGCAGTTGCGCCAAATCACCCGCGACCATTCGGTCGTCGCAGAGCTCATCTCATCAGGGCAAATCACCCGCGAGGAAGCACGCACCCATCCCGACCGCTCGGTCATCACGCGCGCGCTCGGCTCCGACCCACACGTACGGCCCGACATCTACGAGATGCGCCTTCACGCGGGAGAACGGCTCATGCTGTGCTCCGACGGGCTCACCGGTATGCTGAACACCGCCACCCTGCAAAACATACTGACCGAAAACCCCGACCCGCAACAAGCCGCCGACGCACTCATTGACGCGGCAAACAACGCGGGCGGCCATGACAACATCACGGCCATCGTCGTTGACGTCAGCGAGGTTGACCCCCAAGCCGAAAAGCGACAAAAACGCCGGTTTACCTGGGGAATAGCGGTATTTCTCCTTGTCTTTGTCCTGCTTGTAGCGGGTGCGATTGGCGGGCTGTACGCCTACGCACGCAACGCGTTTTTCCTCATCGACGAGGGCGGCCAGGTGACACTGTACCGCGGATTACCCGGAGAGACGATGGGCGTCAGGCTCCAGTGGTTTGAAGAACAGACCAACATTCCCGTGGCCTCGCTTCCCCCCACAACCGCCAGCGAACTGGAAGAAGGCATCCAAACCAGCTCGTTTGACGAGGCAAAGACCATCATAGCGAACTATCGCGAGCACTACGAAAAGCAGTCGAAATCGAGTCAATGATGAGCCGGAGAACCACAGAACTCTTTTTGCTGCTGGCCGCGTCTCCGGTCATAATACTGCTATTTATTTTAGCTATTATGAATGACGGCCGCCCCTTAGACCTTGAGACCTTGGCGGTACCTCTCGGGCTCTTTGTGGCCTTCATCATCTCGCATCTCGCGCTGCGCAAGCTCGCGCCCAACGCCGACCCCGCAATTTTGCCCATCGTTTTCGCGCTCAGTGGCATCGGCATCGCCTTTGTCATGCGTCTCGCCCCCACGCTCGCTTCTCGCCAGGTAATCTGGCTGTTTGTGGGCATCGCCGCCATGCTGGTAACGCTTGTGCTCGTGCGTTCCGTCCACAAACTCGGCAGCTACAAATACCTGCTCATGCTCGCTGGCATCGTCTTGTTGCTGCTGCCGGCGTTCATCGGAACCACGCATGAAAGCGGCTCCAAAATCTGGCTTTCGCTGGGAGGCCTTTCCTTCCAACCGGGCGAGATTGCCAAGGTGCTGATAGTGCTGTTTCTTGCCGGGTATCTGGCGGATAACCGCGAGATGCTCTCGGTTGGTGGGCGCCGGGTAGGAAGCTTCACGATTCCCGACCTGCGAACCCTCGCTCCTTTGCTCGTTATGTGGGCGATAAGCATGGTGATTGTCGTGTTCGAGCGTGACCTGGGAAGCGCGCTGTTGTTCTTCGGGCTGTTCCTCATAATGGTCTACGTCGCGACGGGCCGTAAGTTTTATGTGGTCATGGGCGTGGGGCTGGCCGCCGTCGGTGGCGTCGCGGCCTTTTTTGCCTTCAGCCACGTACAGGCGCGCATCGACATCTGGCTCGACCCCTTCTCCTATCGAGAAACCTCCGGATACCAGCTCATCCAGGGATTGTATTCCCTTGCCGACGGTGGGCTTGTTGGCACCGGCATCGGCCGCGGTATGCCCGAGTTCATCCCCGTGGTGGCAAGCGATTTCATCTTTGACGCCATCGCCGAAGAGATGGGGCTCTTCGGCGCAAGTGCCGTCCTGCTGTTGTTTGTGCTGTTTACGGTTCGCGGCCTTACCATCGCGGCGCGGGCGGGCTCCGATGTGGACGCCTTTGCCGCCGTTGGTCTCACGACAGCCATCGCCTTGCAGGCCTTTGTCATCGTTGGCGGCGTGACGCGGTTCATCCCTTTAACGGGTGTCACCTTGCCCTTTATGAGCCAGGGCGGCTCTTCGCTTTTGGCGAGCTTCATCATCGTCGGGCTTTTGTTGCGCGTAAGTGACAGCGGTACCGGCCTCGAAAAAGAACTCGTAGGCGTGAGCACCTTTGAGGGTGGAATCTTAGGCCGCGTGACTTTAGGCAAGCGCCTCACGCTGCTCGTCACCGGCTTTGCCTGCCTGTTCGCGCTGCTCATCGGCAACCTCACCTGGCATATGGTCATCACCGCCGAGGCCACGCAGCACGACCCACACAACAACCACACGCTCGAGCGCAACATCAACATCCAGCGCGGAGCGATACTCACGTCTGACGGGGTGGTCCTCGCCAAAAGCGAGCAAGATGCCAACGGGCGGTGGACCCGCGTTTATCCGGAGGGCTCGCTGGCCTCCCATATAGTTGGCTACACCTCGGCGACCTATGGTTCGGCAGGTGTGGAGGGGACCTATGCCGATGTGCTCGCGGGCAGAGCGGGATTCAGCTCCTGGGACAGCGTGCTTGACGTGCTGACCGATAAGGACGTCCCCGGCAACGACACCTATCTCACGCTCGATTCGCGCATTCAGACGGCCGCCGAGCAGGCGCTTTCGGGCGAGGTGGGCGGAGCCGTTGTGCTCGACGCGCAAAGTGGCGCGGTGCTCGCGGCTGCCAGCGCTCCCACCTACGACAACAATGGGGTAGAGGACCTGCTCGCCTCAACCGGCGACGACGGAACCGGCCAGGGCGGAGGGACCACAACCCTGTTTAACCGCGCGACGCAGGGCCTGTACGCGCCCGGCTCAACCTTTAAGACTGTCACCCTTTCCAGCGCGCTCTCCGAGGGAAGCATCTCGCTCGATACCAGCTATGACTCCCCGGGCACCATCGAAATCGGCAATGCGGAAATCAGAAACTTTGACGGCGCCACTTACGGTACCATCCCTTTGCTCAAGGCTTTTGAGGTCTCATCCAATACCGTGTTTGCCCAGGTAGCGGATGAAATCGGCTCAGAAAGGCTGTGCACAACCGCCAACCGCTTTGGCTTTAACCGCGCGCTCGACACAGACTTTGAGACCGCGACCTCACTCATGCCCGACCCCACCGAGATGACCCAGTGGGAGACCGCCTGGGCGGGCGTTGGCCAGCCCGTCGGCGAGCAAAACTCGCGGCACAAAAGCCCCCCTGGCCCCCAAACAACGGTATTGCAGATGGCCATGGTGGGCTCAGGAATCGCAAACGACGGCGTGGTCATGAAGCCCCATGTTCTCGAGCAGGTGGTCAGCACGCAGGGCGCTACGGTGCAAAGCTCTACGGAGCAGCGCATCGACGAGGCCATCTCGCCATCCGTTGCCGCTAAGGTACAAGAAGCGATGGCCGGCGTTGTGCGCGAAGGTACCGGCACAGCCGCGCAGATAGGCGGCTACACCGTGCATGGGAAGACCGGCACGGCCCAGACAAATAATGAGCGGGATAATTCCTGGTTTATAGGATATGTGGAGGTCGAGGGTCGCACCGTTGTTGTGGCCATCGTTATCGAACAAGCGGCAACCGGGACAGCTGTTCCGAAAGCCCGCGGCATCCTTCAGGCCGCGATAGACGCGTATGGATTATAATGGACACGAGAGGAAACGATGATTACATCAGGCCGCACCATCAACGCAACCACAGGTAATCATTGCTTCCCAAGACCTTTGGGAGACTGACGTGATTAACAGAGTATTTGGTAATCGTTATCGGCTAACTGAAAAAATTGGCATCGGCGGCATGGCCGAGGTCTATAAGGCAACCGATGAGGTGTTAGGGCGCACGGTCGCCGTAAAGGTGATGCTGCCGCAGTACGCGAGTGACCCCACCTTCGCCGCACGCTTCAAGCAGGAGGCCCAATCGGCGGCCAATCTGCAAAGCCCCTACATCGTCAACATCTATGATTGGGGTCATGACGATACGGACAATACCTACTTCATCGTCATGGAATACGTGCGCGGCACCGACCTCAAAACCGCCA
>JAISFJ010000198.1 GCA_031263665.1 Coriobacteriales bacterium | reverse complement strand
CGCGTGACTATCGCTTTTGAACAACATCAGGTGCTTGTCATCATGAGTGGGCGAATGCCCCGCTAACGCCTTCGTTTTTGGCAACCCAGGCTTATCTTCGTTGTTCCCATTTTAAGCAGACATACGCGTTCTTCAAAAATACCTTGCTCCTTGCTCGTTTCACGTTCTGTTTGTCTGTGACTTCCCTGCTTAAAATGATTCGCGCTTGATATTTCTGCCTTGCTGAAAATCGGGAATCGTCCCGTTTTAAGACTCGGTACCACCTAAACACATCCAAAACTTCAGAAGGGAACTAACATCATGGCAAACGTAACCGATACTTCCAAATGGTCCTTTGAGACCAAGCAGATTCACATTGGACAAGAAGCGCCCGACCCCGCCACCGACGCACGCGCGGTGCCCATCTATCAGACCACATCTTACGTGTTCCCCAGCTCAGAGTCCGCCGCCGACCGCTTTGGCCTCACGGAATCCGGCAATATTTACACGCGTATCATGAACCCCACCTCCGATGTCTTTGAGAAACGCATCGCCGCGCTCGAAGGCGGAGTTGCCGCGCTCGCCGTCGCGTCGGGTGCTGCCGCCGTCACCTACGCGATTCAAAACATCGCCCGAGCCGGCGACCACATCATCACCGATAAGTTCATCTATGGCGGCACCTACAACCTGTTTTCTAACACCTTGGAGGACTTCGGCATCGCGGCGTCCTTCGTCGACGCGTCCGACCTCGGCGCTGTAGAGGCGGCCATCCAGCCCAACACCAAACTCATCTTCATCGAGACGATTGGCAATCCCAACGCGACCATCGTGGACATTGAGGCCCTCGCCGCCGTTGCTCACGCGGCGGGCATCCCCCTCATCGTGGACAACACCTTTGCAACCCCGTATCTCGTGCGACCGTTTGAGTACGGTGCCGACATCGTGGTTCATTCCGCCACCAAGTTTATCGGCGGACACGGCACATCCATCGGTGGCGTCATCGTTGATAGCGGCAGCTTTGACTGGGCGCAAAACGACAAATTCCCGGGCCTGAGCCAGCCCAATCCGAGCTACCACGGCGTCGTCTTTACCGAGGCGGTCGGTGCCATCGCCTACATCATCAAGGCGCGCGTCACCCTGCTGCGCGACACCGGCTCCACGCTCGCCCCGCTCAACGCGTTTTTGTTCCTCCAGGGGCTGGAAAGCCTGTCGCTCAGAGTCGAGCGCCACGTTGAAAACACGCTTGCTACCATCGAGTACCTCAAGGTCCATCCCAAGGTCAAGCAGCTCAATCACCCCAGCCAGCCCGAGCATCGCGACCACGAGCGCTACAAAAAGTACTTCCCCAACGGCGGTGCCACCATCTTCACCTTCGAGCTCGATGGAACAGCCGACCAGGCACGAACTTTTACGGAGAAACTCGAGTTGTTCTCACTGCTCGCAAACGTTGCCGACGTGAAATCACTCGTCATCCATCCGGCTTCCACCACGCACTCGCAACTGAGCCCTGAGGAGCTGCTTGACGCGGGCATCACGCCAACCACCGTGCGCCTGTCTATCGGTACCGAAAACATCAAAGACATAATCGCCGACCTCGAACAGGGTTTTAATTCCATCTGAGAGAGGCGCAGTATGATATGCTGGGGGACAGTGTGTGTGACAAAGGGACGGTACTGTTTTGTCACAGTTTGGCCAGACTGTTTCTCAAGAACAAAATCGAAACTGTGACAAAACAGTACCGTCCCTTTGTCACAGTCCCTTTGTCACACGTCCCTTTGTCATACTCTGTTTTCAAGGAGTGCACCATGCCTGTTAATGTACCCGATGGTCTGCCCGCCATAGACACGCTTCGCAAAGAGAACGTCTTTCTCATGACGGAGCAACGCGCGATAACGCAGGATATTCGTCCGCTCGAAATCGCCATCGTCAACCTCATGCCCACAAAAATCGACACCGAGGCTCAACTGCTGCGCCTGCTTTCCAACACGCCTTTGCAGGTACGCGTGACGCTTGTCGCCATGGGAGGGCACGTCACCAAACATACCGCCGAGAGCCATATGGAGGCGTTTTATGAGAATTCGAGCGCCATCCTTGAAAAGCGCTTCGACGGCCTCATCGTCACCGGCGCGCCTGTCGAGACCCTGCCTTTTGAGGACGTTGATTATTGGGATGAGCTCACCACGCTTCTCGAATGGTCACGCACGCACGTCTATCGCTCGCTTTTCATCTGCTGGGGCGTTAACGCGGCGCTCCACCACTTTTACGGAGTTGAGAAGCGCTCGCTCGCCAAAAAACTCTTTGGCATCTATCCGCTCTCGTGCCGTGATAGCTCAAGTCGCCTGCTGTTAGGCTTTGACGACCCCTTTTATATGCCACAGTCGCGCTACACCACGGTACACCCCGAAGATGTGGAGAAAGCCGGGCTCAAAGTGCTCGCCGACTCACCCGAAGCCGGCGCGGTCATAATCGCGGCTCCCGAACACCGGCAAGTCTTTGTGACCGGCCATCTCGAATACGACCTGGACACGCTCGACAAAGAGTACCGCCGTGACGTCGCGGCCGAACTCGACATAGCCCTGCCCGTAAACTACTACGCCGACGACGACCCCTCAAACCCACCAGTACTGCGCTGGCGCACCTACGCACACCAGTTCTTCGCCAACTGGCTCAACTACTACGTCTACCAAGAAACCCCCTACGACCTCTCCCG
>JAISFJ010000179.1 GCA_031263665.1 Coriobacteriales bacterium | reverse complement strand
TCTTAGGGTACAATGATGGTTTATATGAAAAGCCCTTTAGTTCCTAGGGGGGTAGCGCGAAGCCAGAATACTTCAGGGGCTGGCTTTTTTGACGCACTAAGGGAGTTGACGTGCAGGATTCGATTGTTATTCGCGGCGCACGCGAGCACAACCTCAAAAACATTGACGTAACCATACCTCGTGACAGACTCGTGGTCATTACGGGTCTGTCGGGCAGCGGCAAGAGCTCTCTTGCCTTCGATACGATTTACGCGGAGGGGCAGCGTCGTTACGTTGAATCGCTTTCGGCCTATGCTCGCCAATTCCTTGGGCAGATGGATAAGCCCGACATCGACCACATAGACGGCTTGTCGCCGGCGGTGTCCATCGACCAGAAAACCACCTCAAAAAACCCTCGGTCCACGGTCGGTACCGTCACCGAGATATACGATTATCTGCGCCTTTTGTTCGCGCGTATCGGGATACCGCACTGTCCCGAATGTGGCCGTGAAATCGTGCGTCAAACCACTGACCAGGTGGTGGATAAGATACTTGTGGCAGGAAAGGGGCGACGTGCGCATATTCTCGCGCCCATCGTGCGCGGTCGCAAAGGTGAGTACGGCAAGTTGTTCTCTGACCTGCATAAGGAGGGTTTTGCCCGCGTTCGAGTTGATGGCGAAGTCCGTCAGCTTGCCGACAAGATAGACCTCGATAAGAAGTTCAAGCATGACATCGAGGTCATCGTGGACCGCATTGTGCTTAAAGCCGACGCGACAACGCGGCTTGCTGAGGCGGTGGAGACTGCCACGCGCCTGGCTGACGGCAACGTCATCGTACAGTTGCTTGGTGATGAGGCGCAGGAGCTGCCCGAGCACGAGGAAAATTTCTCGCTCGCTTTGGCCTGCCCCGTTCATGGTCACTCTTTGGATGACCTTGAACCTCGTGACTTCAGCTTTAACGCGCCGTATGGAGCCTGCCCGTCCTGTCTCGGTCTCGGATTTACCCATGAGGTCGACCCCTCGCTCATTATCCCCGACCCCTCGCTTTCGCTTGCGGAGGGCGCCTGGGTGGTGTTTTCTACTTCGAGCAACTACTGGCCACAGGTGCTTGCCTCGGTCGCTCGCCATCTCGGTGTGGACATCAACAGCCCCTTTGAGGATTACCCCAAAAAGGTGCGCGACGCCTTTCTCTACGGGCTTGGAGCGGAGAGAATACGGGTCGATTACGTGACGCGTGACGGGCGCGATACGCACTGGTCCATCGGTTTTCAGGGCTTGGTCAAGGCGACGTCTGACCGCTATGAGGAGACGACGAGTGAGGTCGCAAAGACGCGTTTTGAAGAGTACTTTGCCATATCGCCCTGCTCGGCCTGTGGCGGTGCGCGCCTCAAACCCGAAATACTCGCGGTCACCGTGGGGCAAAAAAACATCCACGAGGTTACCCGTTTTTCCGCGCGTGATGGACTCGGATTTTTTGAGGGGCTTGAGCTGGCGCCGCGAGAAGAGCAAATCGGCGGTCGTGTTATCAAGGAGATACGCGAGCGTTTGCGGTTTTTGGTGGATGTGGGGCTCGACTACCTGACGCTTGAGCGCGCCACCGCCACGCTTTCGGGCGGAGAAGCGCAGCGCATTCGACTCGCCACCCAGATAGGCGCGGGACTCATGGGCGTGCTCTACATTCTCGACGAGCCGTCCATCGGCCTGCATCAACGTGACAACGAGCGACTCACCGCGACTCTTGAGCGACTGCGCGATTTGGGAAACACCGTCATCGTCGTCGAACATGACGAGGAAACGATTCGCAGTGCCGACCACGTCATAGACATCGGCCCTGGGGCCGGCGAGCATGGTGGCGTGATTGTCGCCCAGGGTGCGCCTGAGGCAATTCTCGATGTGGAAGGGTCGCTGACCGCCGATTACCTTTCCGGGCGTCGCGAAATACCGATTCCGGAGACCCGACGCTCGCCAAACAAGGGAAAACTCAGCATAACGGGGGCGCAGGAGAACAACCTCAAGGATATAGACGTGAGTTTTGAGCTGGGGACCCTCAGCGTGGTAACGGGTGTTTCCGGCTCCGGCAAGTCCTCGCTCGTCACCGATACGCTGGCTCCGGCGCTCACCAATCGCATCCATCATTCCCATAAGCGTGTTGGCGCTCACGGAAAACTCACCGGTGTGCAGTTGCTCGACAAGGTCATCGACATCGACCAATCGCCCATCGGACGCACCCCGCGCTCCAACCCTGCCACCTATGTGGGCCTGTGGGATGATGTGCGCGCGCTCTTCTCCCAGTTGCCGGAGTCCAAGGCGCGCGGTTACGCTCCCGGGCGCTTCTCTTTTAATGTTCCTGGCGGGCGTTGCGAGGCGTGCAAAGGCGACGGACAAATCAAAATCGAGATGCATTTCCTGCCCGACATCTACGTACCCTGCGAGGTGTGCAAGGGTGCGCGCTACAATCGCGAGACTCTGCAAATCAGCTATAAGGGCAAAAACGTGGCGGACGTGCTCGCCATGAGTGTGGATGAAGCCCTGCATTTTTTTGAGAATCTTCCCAAGCTCAAGCGCAAGCTCCAGACCCTGTATGATGTGGGGCTTGGATACATCAAGCTCGGTCAGCCGGCAACCACGCTCTCGGGCGGCGAGGCGCAGCGCGTCAAACTCTCGAGTGAGCTGCAACGTGTGCAGACGGGCAGCACCTTTTACATTCTTGATGAACCAACAACGGGCCTGCACTTTGATGACGTACGTCAGTTGCTCGACGTGCTGCGGCGGCTGGTGGAAAAGGGCAATACCGTTTTGGTGATTGAACATAACCTCGACGTCATCAAAAGCGCCGACCGCGTGTTAGACCTCGGTCCTGAGGGCGGCGACCGGGGCGGCTATGTTGTCGCCGCTGGCACCCCCGAGCAAATCGCGCATAACAAAAAAAGCCACACCGGCCGCTTCCTTTGCGAGATGTTCAAAAAGGCCGGCCACGCGTACTAAGGGGTCGTTATCAAATAAACTGGTCATATCCTGCGGCCAGATTGCTCCAGCTCTGCGTTGGAGACAGGCGGCTAATGCGACATTGTAGCGAGTGTATGGTACGTGACCTGTGATGCGCTCTGTTATAGTGGGGGCGGCTTCGAGAGAGGGAAATTGGCAGTCGATAAAAATGGTAATTTTTATGGAAGGAGTATATCGCGTGAAGGTAAAAACGGTGTTCTTTGATGTGGGCAATACGTTGCTTACGCCTGCGGTGCCGGAGAGTAGGGTGTTGGTTGAGGTGGCGGCGGGGTTGGGTGTGAGCGTTGATGAGGCCCTCGTTGAGCAGAATATGCCCCGTATGTACCAGCGCTATGAGGAACTTTACGAGGCCGACAACTCTCTTTGGGCCGACGAAGACCGTGCGGTTGGCATCTGGCTCACCATGTATGAATACCTGTGTGGGCTTATCGGCGTCCCAGAATATGGGGCCCAGATTGCGCTTTTGGGATATGAGAAGTACCTCGACCCAGGTCACTGGGCGCTTTTTGACGACGTGCTCCCCTTGCTCTCAACGCTCAAAGCGCGAGGGCTGAGTCTTGGGGTCATATCAAACTGGGACAGCTCGCTTAAAGACATCATAGACGGCAAGAATATAGGCTCCTATTTTGACGTGGTCATCTCATCGGCACAGGTCGGCTTGCATAAGCCGCAGCCCGAGATATTCAGGCTCGCTTTGGAGCAGGCGGGCGCTACGGCCAGCGAGGCCATGCACGTTGGCGACCACGTACAGGCCGACGTTGGCGGGGCGGCAGCCGTGGGGATAAAGCCCGTGCTCATCGACCGCGATGACAAGCACGAGGATGGCGAGGGCTACCTTCGCGTCCGCGACCTGCGAGACGTGACCACCTATCTTTGAAGTCAGAGGTGCTGGGGTGTTTTCTCAGCATATTCGGGGGAGTTGTTCGCCGACGAGCATGTCGAGGATGCGCTTTGAGCCGAAGGCGGTGCGAACGTAAACGCGGGGCGCTTTGCTTCTTTTTGCGCCAGGGGCACTGACCTCGCCGATGAGCGCGGCGTCTTTTCCGTAGCGGGAGGCCCTCATGGCGGCCAGTGCGGCGTCTGTTTCATCCGCGGCAACCACACAGACGATTTTTCCCTCGTTTGCCACCTGCAACACATCATAACCGAGCATTTCACAGGCACCCCGCACCTGGTCGCGGACCGGTATGGCGTCTTCATCGACGGTCATTATCGTGTCGCTTTGCTCGGCGAGTTCATTGAGTGTGGAGGCAAGCCCGCCGCGTGTTGGGTCGCGAAAGCACCGCGTGTGAGGCGCCGCGTCAAGCGTTGCGGCGATGAGGTGATTGAGCGGCGCGACATCGCTTTCGATAGTGCTCGAAAAGCTCAGGTTCTCGCGGCTCGAGATGATGGCGATGCCATGGTCGCCGAGTGTTCCTGAGACCAAGATGCAATCCCCCGGCTCACAACGCGTGCCCGAGAGCCCTTCTTTGAGGTCTCGTCCGTCGCGGTGCGCGCGCGCATCAGATTTCAGCACGCCCACACCGCTCGTGTTGATGTAGATGCCGTCGCCGTGGCCTCGGTTGACCACTTTGGTGTCTCCGGTGACGATGTGCACGTCCGCCTCGCGTGCCGCCTGTGCCATCGATGAGCAAATACGGCGTAGGTCGGCAAGCGCAAAGCCCTCTTCGAGCACGAAAGCGACCGAAAGCCAGAGCGGACGCGCGCCCGATGTTGCCAGGTCGTTAACGGTTCCGCAGACGGCGAGCCGCCCGATGTCACCACCGGGGAAAAAGTGTGGCGTCACAACAAAGCTGTCGGTGGTAAAAGCGAGCGAAGCGGCGTCTGTCGGCAAGGCGAGTACCGCCGCGTCGTCACCCTTTTTCAAAACATCTGAGCCGTAGACGTCAAAGAATACGTCTTCGATGAGACCACGCATCATCGTTCCGCCGCTGCCATGCGCAAGCAGTATCGTCTCTTTGTCCATAGTCACCCCGTTCAACCCCTTATCTGATAGCGATAATAAGCGGCGCAACTGCCTTCGCTTGAGACCATGCAGGGGCCGAGGGGTTTGGCAGGCGTGCACGCGCGGCCAAAAAGCGGACAGTTATCGGGAGAAATGACGCCGCGCAGCACGTCTCCACAACGGCAGCCACGAGGCTCTACGGTCGACTCAACTTCAAGTTCAAAGCGCTGCTCTGCGTCGAAGCCGGCAAAAGCCTTGCGGAAGGCATAGCCGCTTTTGGCGATTGTTCCCAAGCCACGCCAATCCGCATCGCATACGGTGAAAACGCGCTCGATGGCCTCCTGAGCTGATTGGTTGCCTTCGACCATGACGGCGCGTCGGTAGGCAATCTCAATATCTGCTCGCCTTTCGGCAATCTGCTCGAGCAATTGGGCTATACCCTGCAGCACATCAACCGGCTCAAAGCCGGCGATTACTCCGGGGATGTGGTAGTCGTCGGCGAGAAAGGCGTAGGGCTTCACCCCGAGGATGGTGCTGACGTGCCCCGGTAAAAGGAGGGCGTCGAGCGCGACTTCGGGGTCGTCAACGAGCGTTCGTAACGCGGGCGGCACCGCCTTGTGAGCCGCGATAATCGAGAAATTTTTGAGCCCCAACCCCGCGGCGCGCGAGACGGTCGCGGCGATAAGGGGCGTGGTCGTCTCAAAGCCAACACCGACGAAAACGATGTGCCGGTCGCTCTGTTCTCGCGCGAGTTTGAGCGCGT
>JAISFJ010000174.1 GCA_031263665.1 Coriobacteriales bacterium | reverse complement strand
CCAAAGTGGGACACTTTGCCCCCGTCCCCCACTGTCCCACTGCCGTCCCGTCCCCCAACTGTCCCACTGCCCCAGTTGCCGCTGACAACTCTAATCTATGAGCGAATAGTAGACCTCGTCGCCGGAGCAGGCTTTGCAGTACACCTGACCATCGCGCGTGATTTCGCGCCCGTCGTGCACTTTTTCGCCGCACGATACGCAGCGTACGGTGGTGCTCGGTTTTCCCGGCAGGTCGCGGGCATCAATATGCACTTTGACCTTTTGCGCGATAATCAAATCGTCATCGCTGATTGCCTCGTAGAAGGTTATTTTGTCCGCAACATCATCGGATGGGCGGATGTCCGCTGTGTGCAGACGAATCCCTTCGCCGGTCTTGACGTTGTAAAACGTGGCCGCCATCTTTCCGTAATCCATCCACTTCAAACGGCGTTTTCCGAGCGACAGGTGTGCCACTGAGGCGATTGCGTCGGCAAGGCACCGGTCCGCCTCCACAAAGGCGATGAGGTCGGGCTTCTCGTCAGAATCGTATGCGCCAAAATAATCAAGAGCGTAACGCGCGATGCGGGTACCAATAATTTGCCCACCACAAAGATGTCCATGAAAAGCCACCGCGTCGCGAAGGTCCTCTCTAAAATCTCGTCGTTCCATATAATTCTCCTTTACTTTGAGCTGTGTCACGGGCACTGACCAATCTATGATACCTCATCTGGCAAAAGGGGGCGGGCAAAGATGATGGAGTGGTGATGGTGTCGTCTGCATCGCCCGCGTTTGCAATTCTACGGAGGGGCAGCGGCGAGGGGGACGCCACGCTCGCTTGACGGGATGGGGTTTCGTGAGTACTATACTTATATAAACTTATAAGATTACTAATATTTATATAAGAAGGAGTTGGCAGGCTATGAGCAAGCGTGTTCGAGCACCGTATGCCACCATCACCGAACTCATCGGCGATACTCCTTTGCTTGCGCTGGGAAACCTCGGCCTGCCTCCAAACATCCACCTCTACGCCAAACTGGAATGCTGGAATCCAGGGGGGAGCGTCAAGGACCGCACGGCGGTGGCCATGCTTGATGCCGCCGAACGGTCGGGGCAGCTTAAAGCAGGTGGTACCATCGTTGAGGGAACGGCCGGCAACATGGGGCTCGGCATAGCGACGGCGGCTGTAGCTCGTGGTTATCGTATCATCTTTTTTGTGCCGACCAAGTTCAGCGTCGAAAAGCAGGTGCTCATGCGCGCCCTTGGTGCCGAGGTCATCAATACCCCGCGCGAAGAGGGCATGCGCGGTGCCTGTCGCAAGGCCGAGGAACTTCTCCAAAAGCTCCCGGGGGCGGTTTCGCTGAGGCAGTTTGAGAATCCCCATAATCCGCAGGCGCATTATCGGACAACGGCTCCGGAGATATTCGAGGCGCTTGACGGGCAGGTTGACTATTTCATTGCGGGAGCGGGTTCGGGGGGAACCTACAGCGGCATTGCCCGCTACCTCAAAGAGCGCAATCTCTCGATTTGCTGTGTGTTGGCCGACCCCATAGGCTCGACCATCGGTGGCGGCGAGCACGGCGACTACGCCATTGAGGGGATAGGCAACGACTTCATCGCCGAGACCATGGATATGTCTTTGGTCGACCAGGTGGTCAAGGTCTCCGACGACGACGCCATCGCAACGGCGCGCGCACTCGCCCTCAAGGAGGGGCTTATCGTGGGAACCAGTTCGGGCGCGGCGGTCTGGGCGGCTTTGGAGCTCGCCGGCGACCTGCAAGCGACCGCGCAACAGGGCTCCATCAATATCGTGACAGTCCTACCCGACCGCGGTGACCGCTACTTCTCAAAAGGTCTGTGGGACAGTGAACCATAGGCCCCTATCCCGCTCCCGTCTCCCCAAGAAATGCTCAGCGTCGTCCTACACTTTGATGGGGATGCGGCGGGTGAGGGGGATGATGGCAGCGATGAGCACGAGACTGAGCAGCAGGGAGCTTCCTGTTCTCAACAACAAAGTTTCATCTGAACCGAGTGCGCTATTTATCAAGGGGAACAAGCCCCAACCGTCTCCGGAAGATGAAAAGAGGAGCAGCGTAGCGCCCATTGCGGTTGAGAGCAGGGCGGCCAACGTGTGGCGATACTGATAGCCAATAACGATGAACCAGCCGAGCAAATATGACAGCCAACCGCTCAAGAATACCCGTAGATGCCACAGCGGCAGGTTAAACGATGGGTCAGGGCCTTCACTTCCAAACAGCGCGGTTATGAGGGCGCCTATGAGAGTAAGCAGAAGTGCCATGAGAGCGCTGCCCAATAAAAGCGCCAGGGTATTCTGTCTGCGGGTGAGTCCAAAGCTTAGCATGGTTTCGAGATAGGTCTGCATGGTGATACCCATGACCAGCAGATAGACGCTGCCTGCGCTGCTAAGTATGGCAGAAAAAATCAGACCTTCACTCCCAAGCTCGTATCCAACCAGGGGAGAACTGAATATCAGCCTGGCGCTCGTAGCGAAAAAAACGAGCAGCAGAAAGACCAACGCGAAAATTCCCAGAAACCAGAGGGTGGTCAGGCCCATGGGGCGCAGGTAGTAGACGAGCGCGTTTTTCACGGTGGGCGCTCCACGCTTTTCGCCAACCGGTCGGCCCTCTCTGCCGCCCGCCGCGGGATTTTCGTCAGGCGCTTTGCATTCTTCGTTGGTGCCTTTATCGGTCACGTCAACGCTATAGTCTTCAGTTGTCATAGCTCTCACCCTCTTTAAGTGTCAGGTTGATGAACAAATCCTGTAGAGTTTTTCCCTGTTCGCGCAGCGTGTCGGCATCGTCGTGTATCAGAATCTGTCCGGCATCGATGATGATTGCCTCGCTGAACAGACGCTCCATCTCGGCGATGTAGTGCGTTGAGAACAGGATGGTGCGGGGATACCGCAGATAATCCGTCAGCAACTCGTCGATAAATATCTTACGATAGACGGCATCCATGCCCAGATAGGCCTCGTCAAAGATGGTCAGCGGCGCGCGGGACGCCAGCCCTATGGCGCAACGAAGGGCGGCCGCCTGGCCTTGACTCATCTTACTCCCGGGTTTCTTGAGGGGCACATCAAAGCGCTTAAGCAGGTGCTCGGCAAGGCCCGCGTCCCAATGGGGGCGTAAAAGCGCCCCCATTTTGAGCAGGTCGCGCGCTCTGATTGAGTTGATGGTGGCGTCAGATTTGCTTTTGGGAAAAACATAAGCAACCTGTGGTGCCACACGAGCGTTTTCCCAGGGGCTTTCTCCCAACACGCGTACGCTGCCGCCGCTCGGCCGTCGCAGGCCTGCCAAAAGCGCCATCAGCGAAGTCTTGCCCGCGCCGTTGCGCCCAAACAATCCGCAGATAACCCCCTGCGGAATCGCAAGGTTGATGCCCGCTAAGGCCTCGGTGTGTTGATGGGGATAGCGCAGGCGCACATCGGTGCATTCGATGGCGTAGTCTGTGTCAGTATGATTCATATCAGTCATGGCCATTTTTCTCCTTCTTTATCTGTTCGGCGTCTTGTTTGGCGTTCTGCTCAACATTCTGCTCAGCGTTTCGCCCAGCATTTCGCTCGGCTTCTGCCCAGCGTTTATCGATGCAGGTATGCAGCGTGTCTCGGTCGATTCCCAGCAGGGTCGCCTGGCGCGCCAGGGGTACAACAAAGTCCCGCTCAAAGTTGTCGCGCTCTCGTTTGCGGAGCAGTGCGGGGGCTTTGGGGCTCACAAACATTCCCAGGCCGCGCTTTTTGTAGACGATGCCCTCCTCAAACAGCAGACTCACACCCCGGTGTACCGTCACGGGGTTAACGCCGAAAAAGCTGACCAACTGGCTGTTGGAGGGTATCTGTTCATCAGGCGTGAGCAGTCCGCCAAGGATGTCGCCCTCAATGGCCTCCTTGATTTGCAAGAAGATGGGTCGCGTAGTATCCAAAGCAGGCAACATGAGAAATGCCTAATCCTTTCTGTACCATTCCTTTATGGTCTTATAGTTAAGTATAAGACCTGAGGTGAAATTGTCAACTTTTCCCCTGCCAACTCGTTCGGAATAATATGTTTCCCTTTTATTCCGAAACGTGCTATGCTGTCGGTGCATTTTGAGAGGAGAAATTGTTTTGAGCGAACGCTATATGACTGCCCAACAGGCAGCCAGGAAATGGGGAATCTCCGACCGTCGTGTGCGAGTACTTTGCAGCGAAGGGAGAATCCTCGGTGCCGAAAAAAAAGGAAAATCCTACAAAATTCCCGTAGAAGCCGCGAAACCTTTTGACGGACGCGAGAAGAAAGCGGTGGCTGACCCCGCCATTCGCTGGCTAAAGTGGAAAGATGACGTCATCGGTACGATTGATGCCGATAACGCTGTTCGCTTCACTCAGCCCGCATTCAATGAAGTCGTCTCCCTTTACACCAGGGGAGCAAAATTCTGGCCGCCGGAGCAGTTTGCCGAGTTTTTATCCGAGCGCGTGGTCAGTCGAGACAGGCGCGACATTGAGCGAATTTTATTCCGTTGTGCTCTGTCCCACTATGACGTCGTTCGTATAGCCAAAATCACGCGTGGCATTCATCCGAAGGATCTGCTTTGGATTGCTCACAGCGAAAATGAGCAGTTGGAGACGGTCGTCACCGATGTGTTCGACTCCGTCTTTCATCAACGCGTTGACTTGGTGGGTGACAGCGTCGATACGCCGGAAGGCTACAACATCAAGCGATATGGCGCTTGCAGGGGGCAGTACGGTATCTACAAGCAGCGCATCAGCCCGCTGACTGCCGATGTTGAGTCCGAAGTGGCCGTGTATTTGTTGGCCCAAAAGCTGGGCGTGCCCTGCTGTCCAACTCATAGGGTGGATAAAGACACGGTATTTTCCGCTTTCCTCTACGATTTTTCCCAAGACTACATCGTTCACTTCCGCCGCCTGTTTGACGGAGCGCGCTCTGACAACGAATACCAGAATCTGGTTGCTGTGCGCCCGCAGTACAAAGATGACATCGCGCGCATGATTTTGCTCGACTTCATCACCCGTCAAGACGACCGGCACCTCTCCAATATTGCCATCAAAATGACCGATGAGGGCGAATCCTTTTACCCGCTGTATGACAACGGACGCAGCTTGTTTTATGAGGACACGGAAGAAATGGTGAGCCAGGCGATTGCTAACCCAGAAACGTATGCCACCAGCTTTGGGTTTTCCGGCACGTATTGGGATTACGCACAAGAGATTGTTCGGGAGCGTGGCGGCCCTGAGAGCGGCTTGGAGGGGCTGCTTAACCTCGACATCAGCGAATCCGAGGTTATTGCCATTTTGAAAGAAGCAGGATTTACCAGCTATCGTTTTGACGGCGCCCTGATATGGATTATGAAGGCGATAGACCTGCTAAAACAGCTACAATCGTGCGCCGCACACAGGAGCCTGCCTTGAGTGTTACAGGGAAACCAGAAAAAGTGTCAAGGTACACGCTCCCCCTGACACCCATGGTTTCTGTTCCGTCCATTTGAGAGGCGCGAGACGCTTTAAAACGACGGGGCGATTGCCATCGCCCCTACGATTTGTACGATTATGGGGCAAAAAGGAGCCAGACAAGTAACAAAACTCCAAGCAAGGAGCGCTCATAGGTTCTGGTGCTGATGCGTCTTCTACTCA
>JAISFJ010000171.1 GCA_031263665.1 Coriobacteriales bacterium | reverse complement strand
TGGAAAAGGAGCAAGCAGATAATGGTAGTTTTAGACTTAACGGAGCACTAGTGCTCCCCCAGCATGAAATCGCAGCATAGAAGCGTATTAAGGGAGTGCTTTCCTCAGGCTGGGTCGTGACGGATAAAGCTGAATAAATCGCAATGGTTTGTTCGGTGCCTCCCAAGGTGCGCGGCGGGTTTTGAAACATACGAATTTGAAGCATAAGACGGAGCCTTAGGAACTTACCTCACAGTTCCTTAACACAGCAGAGAAAGCAGACACGGTCATGGAATTTCTCAAAGTGTCATCAAAATCATCGCCATCTTCCGTAGCTGGTGCCATCGCTGGCATGATAAAAGACGGTGTCCCGGTTGAGATGCAAAGTGTTGGTGCCGGCGCTGTTAACCAAGCTGTGAAAGCCATCGCCATCGCTCGCGGATTCCTCTCGCCCGTGGGCATCGAAATCGTCTGTGCTCCCTCATTTGCTGACATCAGTATCAACGGTGAAAATCGAACCGCCATCCGCTTTACGGTTGAGCCGCGTTATCTGAGGGGAACCAAGAAGGCGGAGCTTGGGGAGGACGCAAACTACGATTGGGCCGCGTACGGTGCAAACTTCTCCGACTCGTGATTCCGAGTCATCCTTTTTCCCGCTTTCGCTCGGGCCGTCTTTGCAGGGGCCGTCTCTTCAGGGGCTGAATTATCATCTCCGTACCTTTGGCTGCCAGATGAATAAACATGACTCCGAGCGGGTCGCCGGCATGTTTGAGGCCTTGGGCATGTCAGAAACCGCTACCGCCGCCGACGCGGACGTTGTTGTTTTCATGACCTGTTGCGTTCGTGAAGCCGCCGACGTGCGACTCAAGGGCCAGGTCGCCTCGTTGAAGAACCTGCCCTATGCTGATGGCCGTTCACCCCATCGTGTTATCGCTGTTGGTGGCTGTATCGGTCAGCGTGACGGAGCCGAGCTCATCAAGCAGCTCCCCCATGTTGACGTGGTCTTTGGCACTCACAATATCGCACATCTTCCACAGCTTATCGCCGACGCGTTGAGCCAGGGGACGGCCCAGGTGGAGGTAGTGGAGGGCGCGGGCGCGACCGGTGACCAAAGCACGCTTACGGCCGCGACGGAGCTCCCCGCCTGCCGCGAGCACGCCTGGCACGCCTGGCTTCCCATCATGACGGGCTGCGACAACTTCTGCTCATACTGCGTGGTGCCCTACGTTCGTGGGCGCGAGAGAAGCCGGCCCTTTGAAGAGATTGTTGCCGAGGCCGCACAACTCATCGCGCAGGGCGCACAGGAGATAAGCCTTCTTGGGCAAAACGTCAATTCTTATGGACGCGACCTTTACGGCGCGCCGCGTTTTGCCGAGATTTTGCGAGCGGTAGGCACAAGCGGGATTGCGCGTCTGCGTTTTGCGACGAGCCACCCCAAGGATTTGAGCGCCGAAACCATTGCGGCTTTTGCCGAAACCCCCGCGGTCATGCCGCAGTTGCATCTGCCCGTGCAGTCTGGTTCTGACGCGGTACTTGCCGCCATGAACCGCGGCTACACAGCCTCACATTACCTCGGCCTTATCGAGGCGGTGCGTCTGGCCTGTGCCGCCGCGGGAAAAGACGTGGCGTTTTCAACCGATTTGATTGTTGGTTTTCCTACCGAGACCGAAAGCGACTTTGAGGCGACCATGGAGTTGGTCCGCGCGGTAGGTTATTCTCAGGCGTTCACCTTTATCTATTCGCGACGAGAGGGCACGCCCGCCGCCGCGCTTGAGGCAACGAGTTCGCGAGAGGTGATTCAGGAGCGTTTTGACGCTTTGGTGGAGCTGGTGCAGGCGAGTGCTTTTGAGCAAAATCAGGCTGAGCTTGAGGCGACGCTGCCCGTGCTTTTTGAGGGCGCTTCAAAGCGCGACGCCCACGTGCTTACCGGGAGAAGTCCCAAAAACCAAACCGTCCATGTCGCTTTACCCGAGGGGCAGAGTGCGCACGACTACGCGGGGCGCATCCTGGATGTTGATATTGAAGAAGCCCGTACCTGGTATCTGAGGGGAACGTTTCATGGATAAAACACAGAAGGACGAGGCTGGGACAGTGGGGGACGGCGTCCTCGACGTCCCGCTCTGCTCCGTCCCACTATGTGCGCCCTCTGCCCCCGTCCCACTCCCGTCCCCCACTGTCCCACCATTCTGCCTGGCCGTTGTCGGAGCAACGGGTACGGGGAAATCCCTTCTCGCCGACACCCTGGCCGCTCATCTTGGCGGCGAGGTCATAAACGCCGACTCCATGCAGGTCTATCGCGGCATGAATATCGGCACCGCCAAGCTGCCTTTAGATGAGCGCAGCGTGCCCTACCACTGCATCGACCTCGTCGACCCCGATTGCCCGTTTACGGCGGCGCTGTACCAGAGGGCGGCACGTGCGAGCATCGAGGCCATCCTTGAGCGGGGTGCGACGCCGATATTGTGCGGCGGTACCGGCCTCTATCTCCGTGTTGCCCTCGACGACTTTTGCTTTGACGAAGGGTGGGAAGGGGAGGATGGCGAGCTGCGGGCGCGGCTTCAGGCGCAGGCCGACGAGCTCGGCGCCGAGGCATTTTACGCCCTGCTCGCCGAGCGCGACCCCCAAAGTGCCGCTCTCATCCATCCCCATAATACGCGTCGAGTCATTCGCGCCTTTGAGCTTTGTGAGTACGGCGAGAGTTACGCGCAGCGTCATGAGGGGTTTGCGGATTTTTCGGCGGTGTACCCCACGCGTTTTATCGGGCTTTCCGTTGAGCCCGAGGTGCTGTATGAGGTGATTGAGAGGCGTGTTGACCACATGATGGCGGCAGGTCTGCTTGAGGAGGTACAGGGCTTGCTTAGCCAGGGCTTTCGCGACGCCGTGATGGCGCGGCAGGCCATCGGCTACAAGGAACTCGTGCCGGTAGTGGAGGGAAGGTGTGCTTTGGAAGATGCCGTCGCGCAAATCAAGCAGGCGACGAGGCGCTATGCCAAACGGCAACGCACCTGGTTTAAGCGCGACCCTCGTGTCGAGTGGCTCGACATAACCGCCCTCCACCGCGCCCATCTCGCCACACCCGCCCAGCCCGCTACAGGGCCCCAGGACGGTGAGCCCCCAGACGCGAACACCCATTTCGCACAACAACTACGCGAGCGTGCCCTGGGGCTCCTCTCATCACTCGCCCCTGCCCCTTTTTCCGAAGGATAGGCGTACAAGTGCTTGGCCTGCTACAATGATTAGGTGGCGATGAAGCGGTGATGGAGCGAAGCACGAGTCGTGTGGTTGAGTTAATGGGATTGACATGAGGGTGCTATGAGACTTGATTTTACGAAAATGCACGGGACGGGAAACGATTTTGTCTTTATCGACGACCTGTCCGAGGAAAGAGAGCTCACCGGCGAGCAGGTGCGCTTTTTGTGCGACCGGCATTTTGGTGTTGGGGCTGATGGCGTTATCCTCGTCCGTCCTCCGAAGCGGGATGGCTGTGTTGCCTACATGCACTATATCAACGACGATGGTTCGCTTGCCGAGATGTGCGGAAACGGCGTGCGCTGCTTTGCGAAGTACCTGGTGGATGGCGGTTTTGCTGCTGCGAATG
>JAISFJ010000158.1 GCA_031263665.1 Coriobacteriales bacterium | reverse complement strand
AGAAAGGGCGCCCAATTCGCTGGATTCCCGCTGCGCGCGTGTGAGGTTTACTTTGCTCACAACCAAACTCAGCGCTTGCGAGAATGACAAAATTGGGAATGTCTCTCGCCTCCAATAATGCTTTAACCTGCAAAAATATATCATTATGTCATTCTCGCAAGCGCTGAGTTCGGTTGTACCTGAGATAACCTCTGCACGCGCGCAGCGGGAATCCAGCGAATTGGGCGCCCTTTCTCTTTTGCCCAACTTCGCAAACATAGAGAGCACGCCTTGCGCTCACCTTTGAGACAAGCATACGGCGTGCGACACACAACTGGCAAACGCGGCTAATACCCATCGGTTGCGAAGGGGGGGGGTACGCGACGCGACGTGCGTATCGCGTCAAAATAAAATCTGGTCGAAACATTATTCGCGTTGACGAGAGGGCGGGTCACTGGTAGAGTATTCACTTGCGCAATTTTATGGAAACGGAACCGAAGGGTACAGACAATGTACGCAATCGTTAAGACTGGCGGGAAACAATATAAGGTCGCACAAGGCGATATATTTGAGGTTGAGAAACTCGATGTCGAGCCGGGCGGCACCGTTGAGCTGGATGTGATTTTTCTGGCGGATGGGTCGAAAGTGACTGTTGAGGGCGACGCGCTCGGTAAAGCCAAGGTGTTTGCTGAGGTCATTGAGCACTTTAAGGGCGACAAGGAAATCGTCTTTAAGTTTAAGAAGCGTAAGAACTACAAACGGCTGCGCGGCCATCGGCAGGACTACACGCGCCTGTTGGTGCAAGACATCAGTCCTACGGGAATCGCGCCCAAGAAAAAGGCTGTTGAGAAGAAGGCGGAGGCCGTAGAGAAGAAGGCGGCCAAGGCCAAGGACGCGGACGCGGCGAAAGAGGACGCGGCGAAAGAGGACGCGAAGGCAACGACATCGGCAGAGGCAACGACATCGGCAGAGGCAACGGCAACCGTTGAGGTTGCTGAGGCAAAAGAGGCTGTTGAGAAGAAGCCCGCTATCGAGAAGAAAGCCACGGCCGAGAAGAAACCTGCCGCCGAGAAGAAAGCCACGGCTGCCACCACTAAGGCGAAATCCACTGCCACCGCGAAGAAATCCACAACCACCACCGCGAAGAAGTCTGCGGCTACGGCCAAAAAAGACGCATCGGCACAAGCAGCGGAAGAAAAACCTGCGGCCAAGACCGCTACCAAGACCGCTGCCGCCAAAACTGCCGCTGCTACCAAAACTGCCGCTGCCGCCAAAAAGACGGCATCCACCAAAAAGGCGACTCCTGCCAAGAAGGCGGCTTCTCCCAAGGAGTCAGCATCTACCAAGAAATCCACCGCCAAGAAGGCAACGACGGAAGAAAAGCCCGCCGCCAAAAAAGCGGCATCCACCAAAAAGCCCGCCACCAAAAAGGCGACCGCCGCAAACACGGCTGAGAAAAAAACTACAGCAAAGAAAACGGCTCCCAAAAAGGAGAGCAAAGACGAGAGCAAGGACTCAAAGGCTGAATAGCAGCCTTTGTGTGACGATTAAAACAGGTAGGGAGCAGGAAAAATGGCACATAAGAAAGGTCTCGGCTCTTCGAGAAACGGACGCGATTCCAAGGCAAAGCGCCTGGGTGTTAAGAAGTTTGCCGGCGAACTCGTAGGGCCGGGCAACATCATCATCCGCCAGCGGGGGACGCATATCCACCCCGGCGAAAACGTTGGGCGCGGTAGTGACGATACACTCTTTGCGCTCAAAGAAGGCTACCTTGAGTTCACCAAGGGCGATAAGCGGAAAGTGCATGTCCGGCCGGAACGGGTCTGATGGGCCTTTTATCGTAGTATTGCTCCAGAAAGCCCTCTGTCGCGTAAGAATATGACAGGGGGTTTCTTTTTACAGGGAATGCCGTGGGAGGTTTATGTTCGACGATGTTTATCGACAGGGTACATATCCACGTTAAGGCCGGAGACGGTGGTGCGGGCTGCATGTCGTTTCGTCGAGAGGCGCATGTTCCCAAAGGCGGGCCCAATGGCGGCGACGGCGGGAGCGGCGGCAACGTGGTTCTCAGAGCCGACCGCGGTGCGTCCTCGCTCATAGACTATCGCTTTAAGCATCATTTTAAGGCTCAGCGGGGCACCCATGGCAAGGGCTCGCGTATGCACGGAGCCAACGGCGCAGACCTCGTGCTCAGAGTTCCGCTCGGCACGCAGGTGCGCGAATACGACGAGGAAACCAAAGAGGCGGGTCTGCTGCTGGCCGACCTCACCCATGACGGTGAGTGCGTGATTGTCGCCAAGGGAGGCCACGGTGGTCGCGGCAACATCCACTTTGTCACCGCCACGCGACGAGCCCCCGCGTTTGCCGAGCTCGGGGAACCTGCCGAGGAAGCCTGGGTAGAACTCGAGATGAAACTCATGGCAGACGCCGCGCTCGTTGGTATGCCCTCGGTGGGCAAGTCTTCTCTCATCGCGCGAATGAGCGCCGCTCGGCCCAAAATTGCCGACTACCCCTTCACAACGCTCACGCCAAATCTCGGCATGGTGCGCAGCGGGGACCAGAACTTTGTGGTCGCCGATGTTCCCGGGCTCATCGAAGGGGCGGCGCAGGGAAAGGGCCTGGGTCATGAGTTCCTCAGACACATTGAGCGTACCGCGCTGATACTGCATGTTGTTGACGCGGCCGGAGGTTGGGAGGGCCGCGACCCCGTTGATGACTACGTGAAGATAAACGGGGAGCTGGCAAGCTATGCTCAAACGCTCGCGACTCGCCCTCAAATCGTGGTTATTAACAAGGTGGACCTCCCCGATACCGAAGAAGCCGTGCGCCGCCTCACGAGCTACATCCGAGAGCAGGCGCTGCAAAAGGTGGGCGGCAACGAGTTTGACGAGCGCTTTGTTGAGCCTCAGATTCATTGCGTTTCCGCAGTGACGGGTATCGGTATGGACGCGTTGATAGCCGCGGTCGCGCAAAAGGTTTTTGAACTCCGCAGTGCTGAAGCCGTGGCCGACGGCGCGCTCTACGATAAGGTTTGGGAGCATCAGCGCGAGAAGCGTGACCAGCGATTTTCCGTTCGTAATCTCGGGGGTCATGTCTTTGCGGTTGAAGGACGTGCGGTTGAGCGCATGGTCATTCAGACCGAATGGGAAAACGAGGAAGCCATTGCCTATTTGCAACACCGTCTCGAGCGGATGGGCGTTGAGGCGGCGCTTGCCCAAGCGGGAGCGCAATGCGGTGATGAAATACGGATACTCAATAGAGCGTTTGCCTTTGAGAGTTCTTTATTGGGAAGCGATGCCGCAGCCGATGAGTTGGGCGTTCCAACAGAGGAGGAGGCAGAGTGACCTTTCAAAGCAAGTCCAGGGACTCCTCAGAAGACATCCAGGCAAAGCGACTCGTCATCAAAATCGGCTCATCAACGCTGACCGACGCAAACGGCAAGGTCGACGCGGCCTATATCGAGCAGCTCGCGGCTCAGGTGCAGGAACTTTGCGCGCGGGGCTGCGAGGTCATCATCGTGAGTTCCGCGGCCATCACCGCTGGCCTGGAGGCGCTCGCCATGCCTCCCAAACGCCCCGAAAGTATCCCCATTCTTCAGGCCGCGGCCGCCGTGGGGCAGCTGGAACTTTTAAGGGCTTACGCGCGGGCATTTGAGGAACGGCATATCAGAATAGGGCAGATTCTCCTCACGCGCTTTGAGATAGAAAACCGCGAGAGCTATCTTCATGCCCGCGATACGCTGGAAAAACTGCTGGAGTTGGGCGTCGTGCCCCTCATAAACGAGAATGATACCGTCGCGGTTGACGAAATCCGTTTTGGCGACAATGACACACTCGCCGCCCAGGTGGCGATACTTCTCAAGGCCGATTTGGTCATCTTACTGAGCGATATTGAGGGCCTTTACACCGCCGACCCTCGGTTAGACGAGGACGCCAAGCTCCTTGAAAGCATCGGCTCGTTTACGGAAGAAATCGTCAGCTCGGCTGGGGAGGCAGGGACCTCGCGGGGCAGCGGCGGTATGGTGACCAAACTCGAGGCTGCGCGTATGCTGATGGCCGCCGCCATTCCTCTGGTCATCTGCGAGGGCCATGTTCCTCACGCCGTGTTGGACGCCGCAAGTGGCAAGCCTGTTGGCACACGCTTTGCTCAAGGGGACGGGCGTCGACAGGCGGGCGCGCGTAAACTCTGGCTGGCCCTCAGCGGAAGTGTTAAGGGCAGCGTTTTGGTGGACGCGGGCGCGGTTAAGGCGTTGCGCGAGCGAGGAAGTTCGCTTCTGCCCGTCGGCGTAGGGCAGGTGGAAGGCGAATTTGCCTCCGGCCAGGCGATAAATATCCGAACAGCGGACGGTTTTCTTATCGGCCGCGGCATCGTAAACTATTCCGCCGACGAACTGAGAGCGGCGGCAGGACGCAAAAGCTCCGACATCGCCCTCGACGCCTCGTTACACCATCTCGCAAACACCGAAGTCATCCACCGCGACCAACTGGTGGTGTTTTAGTTATACTGGGTGAGGCCCGTTTTCGTTTTGAAGGAGGAACACTATGGGTGAGGTTCTTAAAAAGGCGCAACAGGCACGAATCGCTGCCCAAAAGTTGGCAAAAACCAGTGCTGCGGTGCGCAACGAAGCTCTCGAGGCCATGGCCGACGCTCTTGAGAGCCGCGTAGAGTATCTGCTTGCGGAAAACGCGCTCGACGTGCGAGCAGCGCGCGAGAAGGGCACCGAAGAACCGCTCGTAGACCGCCTTTTGCTCACCGAGGCCCGTGTCTCAGACATTGCGGAGGCTCTGCGGACGCTCGCGGGGCAAAACGACCCTCTGGGCACCGTCACCGAAGGGCGAACCCTCTACAACGGAATCAAGCTGCTGCGCGTTTGTGTGCCTTTGGGGGTTGTCGCCATGATTTATGAGGCGCGTCCCAACGTGACGGCCGACGCTGCCGGGCTCACGCTTAAGACGGGAAATGCCTGCATCCTGCGCGGCGGCTCTCTGGCGGTGCGCTCCAATCTCTCGATGACTGCGGTGCTGTATGAAGCGGGACGCGCGGCGGGGCTTCCGGAGTTTTGGCTTCAGTCCATCGAGACCACCGAGCGCGCGGCCACCAATGAACTTATGAGCCTGCATGGTCTCATCGACGTGCTCATCCCCCGGGGCTCGGCCTCGCTCATTCGCGCGACGGTTGAGGGCGCGAAGGTGCCGGTCATCGAGACGGGCGAGGGAAACTGTCACCTCTATGTTCACGAGGCTGCCGATGCTGCCATCGTGGTGCCCATAGCGATAAACGCCAAGACCCAGCGTCCCGGTGTGTGTAACGCCATCGAATCCATCCTCGTTGACGAGGTGGCCGCCGAGCGCTTTGTTCCGCCGCTGGTAGAGGCGCTTACGGCCGCCGGAGTGCTCATCCACGCCGACGCGACCGCCTTGGCTTTGGCGCAGGGCTCAGAAGGCGCGGGAAAACTGGAGGACAAGGTGGTAGCGGCGACGGAAGAAGACTGGGGCACCGAGTATCTCAAACTCGAGGTCTCACTCAAATGCGTGAGTGGTCTTGACGAGGCCATCGCCCACATCAATACCTACAGCACTCATCACTCCGAGTCGATTTTGAGCCAGGACTACGAAGCGGTGTCCCGTTTTTTGGCGGAAGTCGATTCGGCGGCGGTCTACGCAAACGCATCGACGCGCTTTACGGATGGCGCCGAGTTTGGCCTTGGCGCCGAGATTGGCATCTCAACCCAAAAACTTCACGCGCGCGGTCCGATGGGGCTTACCGCACTGACCTCCACGAAGTTCATTTTAGAGGGAGATGGGCAGATACGGTGAGTTTTGAGCAAGTCATTTCTCCACGTTTTGACACGTTGATAGATAACGCCGAATACGAAACTGACCGCCCATTTCGCCTGGGGCTTTTTGGGGGCACCTTCGACCCTGTGCATATCGGGCATTTGCATATCGCCGAGCGTGCGCGGGAACACTATGCTCTCGACGGGGTTCTTTTTATCCCGACGGGCCGTCCCGCCAGAAAGCTCGCGGAGGGATTTTCCGCCGCCGAGGACCGTCATGCCATGCTTGTGGCCGCCACTGCGGACAACGAGCATTTTGACGTCAGCCGTCTCGAAATCGAGCGTTGCGGCGTAACGTACACCATCGACACCCTCCACCTCATCAAGGAGCGCTATGGCGACAGGGCCAGCCTTTTTTTTATCACGGGAGATGACGCGGCCGCCGACATCGCTACATGGAAAAACGCGGAAGAAATAGCGACGTTGGCGACGGTATTGAGCGCAAAACGTGCGATTCCCGGCGACATTGAGCGCTCTTTGTTGCATAATGTAAGTCACTTTCATATTGAGAGCATCGATTCCTGCCCTATCGATGTCTCATCGCGTGAATTGCGCGCGTGGGTGAGGCAAGGGCGCAGCATACGGTACCTCGTGCCTGATGCGACGTATTCATACATCAGGGAACAGAGGCTTTATCAGGGGTGAGGACGCACAACGGGCACTTACGACGAGATATATGAGCAGGCTCGGCCTCTGCTCGAAAAACGGTTGAACGAGTATCGCTTGCTACATTCTATTGGCGTGGCCGATACGGCGGCGTCGATGGCTGAACAGTATGGCGCGGACGTCAACAGCGCGCGCATCGCCGGTCTGCTGCACGACTGGGACAAAAATCTCAGCGACGAACAGCTGTTTGAGCGCGCGAAGGAGTTTAATATAGAGATGCTTCCGCACCTTGAGGACCTCCCCGCTCTGCTCCACGCGCAAACGGGCGCCGCCGCGGTTAAAAGGGAGTTTCCCGAGCTTGATGATGAGATAATCCAGGCAATCACCCGCCACACTTCGGCCGCTGCGGATATGACGGATTTGGATATGATTATCTACATCGCTGACATGATAGAGCCTCTGCGCTCCCAGGGTAATCTTACGCCGCTCAGGACAATAGTTGGAAAGGTGCCCCTTGAGGTGCTGTTTCTCAAGTCTTTTGAGATGACCATGGCGCACCTCATACATCGTCATCGTCTCATTCATCCCGCTTCGCTGGAAGTATGGAACACCTATATTGCGCGGGAACGCAACAAAATCTGAACAGGAGTTTATGTGACCGAGCCAGTCGTAACAATCACAAAGGATTCAAGGCAGCAGGCGCTTATCGCCGCGCGCGCGGCCGATGACAAGAAAGCGACCGACATCGTGGTACAGGAAGTGCGCAAGGTGCTGCCAATTACGGACTACTTTGTCATCGCGACGGGCGCGAACAGGCGTCAGGTGGAGGCCATCACCGATGCGGTCGAGGAAGCCTTGCGTAAAGAGGCGCAGGTACGGCCCATTGGGCGCGAGGGTTTAGACGAGCAGACCTGGGTTTTGCTCGATTACGGCGATTTTGTGGTACACGTCTTTCAGCCCGAGCTTCGCGAGTTTTATCGCCTTGAGTCTCTCTGGAGCGACGCGCCACTTGTTGACCTCACCGTCGCCGGCATCTCAGGGGGGGGGTGGGGGGGGGGGGGGGGGGGGGGGGGGGGGGGGGGGCGGGGGGGGGGGGGGG
>JAISFJ010000039.1 GCA_031263665.1 Coriobacteriales bacterium | reverse complement strand
CCCCCTGTCCCACTCCCTGCCCCGCTTGCCCATTGTTTGGCGGCGTGCTCGATTTGGTGGGCGAGTTCTAGGGCTTGGGCTGAGACGGCTTTGAGGTCGCTGCCCCATAGTAGGATGTTCGCGAGTCGTGTGTAAGGCGGATAGCCAATCTCTGAGCGCGCTTCGTTCTCGTCGGCAAGCAGCAACTCGCGGTCGTGGGTCGCGGCGGCGCGTATGGCGACGTGTTCCGGCCAATAGGTCTGAACAATGACGCGCCCGTCCTTTTTGGCCCGTCCTGCTCTGCCGGCAACTTGCTCGAGCAGTTGGTAGGTGCGCTCCGGCGCGCGGAAATCGGGGAATTTGAGGGCAGTGTCAGCGATGAGTACGCCAACGAGCGTGACTTCGGGAAAATCGAGCCCTTTGGCAATCATCTGTGTTCCGAGCAGCACGCCATACGGCGCGGCGATAAATTCATCGAGCCGATGTTCGTGACCGTTTTTACCGCGTGTGGTGTCCGCGTCCATCCGGATGATGGGCGTGTCTTTGGGCAGGATGTCTTTGAGTTGTTCGGCGGCAAATTGCGTTCCGGGGCCGAGTTGTCTGAGATAGGGACTGCCACATTCTGGGCAAAGCGCCGGCACGGATTGCGTGGCATTGCAGTGATGGCACATGAGGCGCGGTGGGCGCTCGTGGTAGGTAAACGAGGTGGAACAGCTTTCGCAGGTGGGCACGTAGCCGCAGTCGCGGCACAGTAAAAACGACGCGAATCCACGTTTATTGAGAAGGAGCACCGCTTTTTCGCGGCGTTCGATGGTCTTAAGCAGGGCCTCGCGGAGCGGATACGAAAACATCGTCTTGTTGCCCGCGTGAAACTGTGCGGAGAGATTGACTATCTGGATGGGCGGAAGCGGTTTTCCAGAGGCGCGCTCGGGGAGTTCGACGAGACGGTAGGCGCCGATTTTTGCCGCGTGCAGGCTTTCCATCGAAGGGGTAGCGCTGCCGAGCACCAGCATCGCGCCCCTCATCTGTGCCAGTTTGGCCGCTACGTCGCGCGTTACGTAACGGGGTGAGGAATTCTGCTTGTAGGTCGCTTCGTGTTCTTCGTCAATGACGATGAGGCGAAGGTTTTGAGCTGGTGCGAAAAGCGCCGAGCGTGCTCCGACTACCACGCGCGCGGTGCCATCATGCACGAGGTCCCACTGGTCAAAGCGCTCGCCGGCGGTAAGCCGCGAATGCAGTACGGCTACCTGCTCGCCAAAACGCGCGCGAAATCGGGCGACCGTCTGGGGCGTAAGCGATATTTCGGGGACGAGCACAATCGCGCTGCCGCCGTCTTCGAGTACGGTGCGTATGGCCTGCAGGTAGACTTCGGTTTTGCCGGAGCCTGTTACGCCGTCGAGAAGAATGGGAGTGTTGTCAGGTGCGTTTGTCCCCAGTGACTCTCTGATAACGGCAAGGGCTTTTGCCTGGCCTTCGGTCAAATCCGTTATGTCATGAGTGGGAGGCATCTTTGGGCGTTCTCCGCGGATACGCCGACGTGATTCTATCTTTACGACACCGCGTTTTTCCAGCGCTTTAAGCGGCGTGGCGAGGTTGGATATTTCGAGCGCCAAATCGGCGACACGCATCTCGCTGATGGCAAGCGCCGCGATGATGGCTCGTTGCTTAACGGCGTTGCCCTTGGGTGTGAAGTCGCGGCCCTCTTTGGTGAGGGCGACCCAACGGCAGTCGACCGGGCCTGTGCCGGGGCGTTCGAGCTGCCAGGTTCCGCTCGCGTCTTTTTTGAGCTTGGGGGACGACCCCGGTGGAGTAAACAGGCGGAGCGTCTCGCTTAACGGAGCCAGATATTCATGCGCCATCCATTGCGCAAGCTGTGCGGCAACCTCGTCAAAAGAGGGGGGAGAAAGTAGTTCGCGCAGCGGCTTTATCTTGTCGAAAGCCAGGTTGCTCAAAGGTTCTTCGCGCGTGGAAACCACGTAGCCAAGCGATGGACGATGCGCAAAATCCACCAGCACGCAGCAGCCTGGCAAAATCCGCTCGCGCAACTCATCGGGAATCCGGTAGTCAAACGCGGTATCGAGGGCGCGCGTGGGTATATCCAGCACAACCTGAGCGTAGACGTGCTGCGTGCGCGACGACTCCACACCGGCCGGCTCCGTACGCGACTGCCCCACACCGGCCGGCTCAGCACAGGCCGGCTCAGCACAGGCCGGCTCCACACCGGCCGACTCCGCACAAGGCGTTTGAGCAAAAAGAGAGGGCGATGCGGTGGTAGCTTTCACAATCAGACGCGACTTTTCTCGTGCGCATTATCTTTTTCGCGCATACTATCTGTCCAGACTGCGTTATTGCTTGTTCGGGGGACAAAGACTTCGAGGGCCTGAGGCACGCATTCCACCTCAAAACGTGTGCCCCTTAAACGCTCGCCGTCAAATTGCGTCGGAAGTTCGTCGTCGAAGTCGAAGGTTATCGTGCGCGCCTTCAGCGTGGATATATGAGGCTTGCCCTCGTGTTTTCCCCGCGCGATGAGGGATAAGTAATAGAGGGCTTGCGGCTTGTTCATTTCCGTCGCAAAACAAATGTCAAACAGCCCATCATCCATCTTGGCATTCGGCGCGATGCGAAAACCGCCTCCATAGGTAGGGCCCAGTTGAACAGCGCAGATGAGCAGGCTTTTCTCAATCTCCGTTTTGCTATCAATGGTGATGTGGAACTCATGGGGGCGCAGGTCGTTTATGATGGTGGGAAGCGCCGCACTCGCATAGAGCAGGATGCCGCGGCTTTTGCTGGTTTTGCGCAGTTCCTCGGTTCTAAACGCGACCGCTGCGTCCACTCCAAAGCTCAAAGTTTCGAGAAAGAATATCCCGTTGCATCGACCAATATCCACAACGGTTCGGCGCGCGACACTCAGCTCGTCAAGGGCGTGGCGTGGGTCGAGAGAAAAACCGAGGCTTTTGGCGTAATCATTGCCCGAGCCAATGGGAAGTACGGTGAGGGCGGGCCGCTCAGATTTGGGACGTTGCATGAGGCCCTGGGCGATGTCGTGTGCCGTGCCGTCGCCGCCGACGGCGATGATGAGGTCGGTGTTGAGCGTCGCCGCGGACTCGATGGTTTCCTCGCGCCCTGTCGCCTCGATGACCTTGTAATCATAGCTGCTAAACAGCGCGTTAAAGCGTCCGAAGAGTTTTGCCCAACCGCGTTTGCCCTGGTTGCTGGCTGCCGCGGGGTTCACCAACACCGTAATGTGCCTGATAGATTGCATGCGTGTACCTTGCCCCTTATCTCGTACTCCCTAAAGAAAAACCTTTCGTCGGTCACCCGTATGGGTTGGCACCGTGACAAAGGTGTAACCCGCGTCGCGCATGGCGTCGTAAGCCAGATTAAGGTCTCGGCCCACATCGCTGGGTGTGTGCGCGTCTGAAGAAACTGTACAGCCAACGCCAGCGGCGCAAAAAGCTTTGAGTAGCTCGGGCGCGGGGTAAAGCTCGCCAACCGGCT
>JAISFJ010000024.1 GCA_031263665.1 Coriobacteriales bacterium | reverse complement strand
CAAGAATGCTCGCGGGCGACAACACGCCAAGGGTCGCAAAAAACACGAGAGCAAATCCCAGCGCGAACATCACCAACGCAAAGACAAACACCCCCACCCGCGTGGTCTCATTTGGTTCCAGCTCGGTTACCGCGACCGAAGGCTGGGCGCTCGCACGGGCCGAAGCAGAGACTTTCTTTTCCTTATCCTTCTTATTAAAGAGCTCCATAATGCTCCTTCACTTTCACTTTTCATTCAGGACGTCCAGGCGTTTTTTCACCAAACCCACGATGTCCTTGCTGGGTATGCCCATCTCCTTACACTGGCGGATAAAATCGTCGACTAAAAGCTCGGTTTCCTCCAAAGCCGCGCCATTAAGCTCTCGCCACCCGTCAAACACGAAGGTTCCCGCGCCCTGCCGTGAGATGATGTAGCCGTCCCGCTCCACATCCCTGTACACGCGGCTGACCGTGTTAAAGTTGATGCCCAGCTCAACAGCGAGCTTGCGTATGGTAGGCAGCTTGTCCCCCACCTCGAAGTGCCCCGACTCGATGAGGTAGATAATGCGGTTGCGTAATTGCAACCAGAGGGGAATGCCGCTGTCATGGTCAATGGATATTTGGCCGAAACTTCTTGTCTTGTCCACGTTTTCCTACTTGTCCCGATTTTTGTTTCGCTCCTTTCATGATAGCAGTATGAACGGCGTATAGAGCGCGATTTCTACAACACACCACCGTAAAAAGAAACCGCCGATGAGGATACTGACCGCCGCCGCTAAACCCAAGGCGTATACGCGGGCGAACGGATAAAGGATGTGCAGGAGCACAGGGACCACCAAGCCTAAGACGACGATGCCCAACCAGAAGCCCAACGCGTAGTCTCCCACCAACAGCATGATGATGGACTCGTGGGCAGTCGCCGAGAAGTTGAAGCGGTCTACAATAAAGGCAGCGAGTACGGCCGCCTCCAAAAGACCCAACACAAACTGCGTTTTCCACCAGGGTGGCCGCCCTTCTTCATCCTTTCCCGGAACAAATGCCTCCATAAATAGAATGATGGCGATGCCACAAGAAAGTGAGGATACGACAAACAGCACGGGCAAAAGCCAGGTATGCCAGACATCGATGGCCAACATACCGGCCAGCAGCAAGCCTGCGTAGACCATCGTGGCGGCGGCCAGAGGTATTCCCAGAAGACGTGAGAGCCATACGGCCCACCGTGGCACCACAGGCTTTATGAGCATAACAACCGTCACAGCGGCTGCTACCAGCACAAAAACCATTACCACACAAGCCCCGAATGAGGCAAGGGACGCAAAGGGAGTGAGCACAACCCGCCAGGTAATCCAAGGGTCGCCAAAGTCGGAGAGAAGAATTATCGAGGCCGCGAATGCACAAATCGCCACAGCAAGATAGCCTGCGGCAACGCGGGCGCGCTGGTGGTCGATGTGTGAAGGATTGGTGATGCTCTCGTTCACGGGAAGAATCGCTATGAAGATAAAGGCACCACTGCTGACCCCCGCCAGAAACAGATACCACACGATGAAGGAGCTGAACACGACCGCCGCACCTCCTCGCTGCAAGCCATCGAATCTGCTCGTATCAATCAGCCCAGCCAGCCGACCACAGTTATCGAATCGAGTTGAATCAAGTCGAATCAAATTGTACTACTCTACTATATCATTTTTCCGAAGGCATGACGATGAGTTCGTGGCAAAAGTTGACGAATTCCATTCACAGTTTCCACAGTCTCCAAACCAAAAGGCCCGCCTTGGATGGGGCGGGCCTTTGGGGTGGCCACAATTATATGAGACATCGTGGCTTATGGCTGAAGTGCGGAACCAGCGCTCTACTAAACCGTTCTACTAAAAGCCCGGGGTCAGCGTATTGATGCGCTCTGCTGTGGGCATTTGCTGAGTGATAATTTCGAGGTCGGCGATTTCGGTGCTCGCGTCACCACCAGCGGCATTGATACCAGCGATACGTCCAAAGGTCAGGCAGCGGCCGTGGTTGGTTCCCGGATTGATGGTGGGATAGTCATTGGAGAAGTACTGCCCACCAGCGGCGCCGCAGACATACAGGCCCTCAATTGCTTCATTGCTCTCGTCAAGAACCTGACAAGCGGTGTCCTGGCGCAGTCCGCCGGAAGCCGCAAGAAGCGTTGAGATGAGTTGCCCGGCAAAGAACGGAGCCGTGTCAACCGGCCAGAGTATCTCGGGGCGCTTGCCGTAATCATCATCGTTGCCTTTTGCCGCGAGCTCGTTGTAACGGTCGACGGTTGCCTTGAGATTATCCGCAGGGATACCCGCCATCTGCGCCAGTTCCTCAAGCGAATCCGCTTGGAAGAGCAGGCCCTGGTCGATTTTCGCCTGGCGTAACTTGAGCTCAACATCCATATCAAAAGGCGTACCATAGCGACGATACTGCTGTCCTGAAGAAATACCGCCGGCATAACCATCCTCGCAGGCCTTAGCCAATTTTTGCAGCGAGTTCGCGTCATAGATGGTAAACGCCTTGCCCTCAGGCTGAAACGCCTTGACACAGGACTTGGACTGCGTGTTTACGTCCTCGTTCATGAAGCGATTGCCCTCGCCGTTTACGTGCAGGAAGTTATAGCTTTGCGCGCCTGACTCAAGATGAATGGTCGCGCAATGCGGCTCGGATTCCTGCATGGCAGCGCCGACCCACAAAGCCTGCTTGTGCAAATCACCGGTACTGATGAGGCCGGGCATGTAGAGACGACTGTCGGCAACCCAGGAGAACGGCTGGTAGCGCGAACGCATCTCATCATCATCAAGATAGTCGCCCGCGGCGATGACAACGGACTTGGCGTTTATCTGGGTGTAGTTGCCCTCGGCTCCAACGATTGCGCCGGTCACAGGGCCTGTGCCCTCACGGAGCAGACGAACGCAAGGGGTGTCATAGCGAAACTCCGCGCCAGCCGCCTCAGCCTTCTCGATGACAGCCGGGATGAGAACTACCATACCAAGGCCGGTTGAGACACCATCGAGATAAATAAAATCGGTCGTGTCGTTATAGAAGAAGTGAGTCACCGGTTCCTCAAAGTAATTGGGACCCTTGTAGTAGTCACACCACATGGTCGCGTGCAAGCCGGAATCCGCTACGAGGTCGACAAGCCAGTCCATGCAGGCTCCTGATTTTTTGGCTATCTCCCAAAGCAGTGGCTCCTTTACGCGCCCGGTTGCCCACTCGATGAGACGACGGACCGTCTCCGAATAATCCGTCTGGGGAATCCAGCCTTCATCTTGGAATTGCTTAACGATTTTCGAACCATAAGCCGTGATATGGCCGCCTCGGCCCGACCAAGTCTCTTCTTTGTCGATGGCGAGTACCTTCACGCCTTTCTCGGCAGCCGAGGCCGCCGCGACCACACCGGCCCAGCCGCAACCGACAACTAAGACATCAACGTCCTCAGTTCCCTTAATATCGGCGGAGTCGATGGCTGCGGGCGCTTTGAGAAATTGCCAGTCAACCGCCGCGTTTGCGCCAAGGCGATTGCCTTTGAGGTCAGCGGAGCCCGCAAGCCCACCACCACTCGCAGCGCCACCACCACCAGCATCAGCACCACCGCCACCAGCGGGTTCAGGCGTACAGCCAGCGAGCCCAGCCGAAAGCGCGGCTCCAGCGACTCCGGCGCCAACGAGGAACTGACGACGAGACAGCCTTGCCTTCTTTTCTTCACCTTTCATGACTTCCTCCTTAGATTCTGTGCCCCGGATAGTGATTCTATCCTGTCGAAGGGCAGTGTATCCGATGGCATCTGCCATCTGTTCACAGGCTAAAGCACTCATCTGCCGCAGTGAAGCCCGCAGCATGGGGAAAATCGAAAAAAAGTAATCTACCCCTCTTGGGGGTAGACCAGTATCCTGCTAAAATAGGGTAGGATAATTTTGGGAATCATTACTATGAGTAATTTGGGCTGATAATATTAGATTTACTTGAGGCGTATTTGAGGGGCATATATGAATCCAAGACAAAAGGCGTTTCGCGAAGCCTTGGGGGAACTGAGGGCTCACCCTCTCATAACCTTGGGCTTTTCCCTATTCTGGACATGGGTGTGGTTGGTTGTTCAGAGCTCGTTTCTTAATGCGGAGGGCTTTCTCAAAGCGATTCCCATCATGTCAAAATGGGTCATACCGCTCGCGGCCTATGGAATCACTTTTCTTGTACTGGGGCTTTTATATCGACTCAAACGCTTCATGCCCCAGAGCACTGGTTATCTTGTGTCTTTTTCCATCGTTACCACATTTGGCGTGCTGACCTGCGCCATTTTCTCATACTATCCCACATCGGATACGACCGTAACGGTAACGCTTCTCATCATAGGCGCGCTTATCATGGGTGCTGGCACAAGCTGCCTGCACATGGAATGGGGGCGACTCCTTGGCAGACTTGGGCCCAGAAAGACCATCATTCACGGCGCGTCTGGCACTTTCGGCGCGGCATTGCTCATCTTCTTCGTGTCTCGTCTACCGGATGAGTTTGCCTGGCTCATCCTGGCACTTCTACCCTTATGTTGCGTGATAACAATCATCTTGCAGAGACGAAAATTCTCTGCTGGAGAGATGGCAAACGAGCAGGCCCAGCTCATCATCCCCTGGCGTTTCCTCTGCACTTCTTTCATCCAGGGCACGGCCTTTGGCATCCTCCAAGCCATTTTACCCATCACGGAAGGCGCGACCGTAACAACCAGCATAAGCGGCTTGGGCTCGCTCATTGGGGCTTTGGCCCTGTTCCTCGTGGTTTTTCTCTTTCGCCTCGACTTCAATCAACTGATGTATCACGTGGGCTTTGTCATTCTCGCAGCGAGCTTCATGCTCATGGCGGCGGCAGGGAGCCTTTTTACGGGCGGGTGGCTGCTCAACGTCATTGGCTATCGCTTCATCGACGTCCTTATGTGGGCACTGTGCGTATACCTCGTTAAACAGCGCGACCTGCCAACGAACTGGGTATTTGCCATAACGACGGGCGCGCTGCTTATTGGGCAGGTTTTTGGGGCCCTCGTCGGCTTTTTTGCTCACAACGTCTTTGGCGGACAACAAGGAGACCTTGAGATACTCTCCGTCTTTATGGTCTTTGTCATCTTGGCGGGCGCTCTGTTCATGTCGAGCAAAAACAACCTCCAAAAAGGATGGGGCATGATTCGCCCCGGGAGCGGCGATGAGTCAGGAGACGATTTTCGGGTCGCCTGCGCCCTGGTTACAGACGGCTTTGAACTCACGCCCCGCGAATTTGAGATTTTTGAACTCCTGGCACAAGGACACAATAAGGCGTATATCTCCGAACGGCTTTTCCTCTCCAAAGAAACCGTAAAAACGCACACACGCAACCTCTACCACAAGATGTCCCTCCATTCCCAAAAAGACCTCATAGCCCTCACCTCAAAGCAACTACACGAAGAACAAATATCAAAACGCTGGCAACGCTGAGGCGGTGCTATACTAGTGCTCTGTTAAGTCTAAAATTACCGTTAGATGCTTAGCTCATTTTTCACAGTGCAAGGCGGACGAAGGAGCCCTACTAGTGGTAATGCGACTGAGGACAACGCAGCAATGTGGAAAATGAGCAA
>JAISFJ010000097.1 GCA_031263665.1 Coriobacteriales bacterium | reverse complement strand
GGCTACGAGCCCTTCTTCACCGATGAAGACAGAAAAAGAGGCGGCCACCCCCTCAAAGAACTCCCACCCCGCACCGATTTCTTCACCCGCCACAAAAGCCAACAAGACTAGCGCTTTTGTCACACGTTTGTGGGGGCTTGTTCTTTTTTTTCGCGGGTGAGTACTTGTTGCATGGAGGCTATGGCGCATTCGAGCATGCCGTCGTCGGGTTGATTGGTGGTCAGGCGTTGCATCTGCATACCTGGCCAGAGGATGAACTGGACAAAGGGGCTTTCGGGGTGAGCGCCCGCCCATTTGACTGTGACCTCGTAGGATAGGCCCGCTATCAGGGGCATCAAGATGATGCGCGAGCAGATAACGAGCGCCAGACGTGCTACCCCATTGGTCACTCCCAGCGCGTCGATAAGTGGCGCGACGGGCACGAGGGTGAACACGAGAATCGCGATGAGCATCGTCATGAGTAAAAATGCCGTACCGCAACGTACATGCAGCGTGGGGAATTTTCGCGCATTGGCAACGGTGAGTTCGAGCCCGTGTTCATAACAGTGAATGGTCTTATGCTCGGCCCCGTGATAGCCAAACATGCGCTTGATGTCCTTCATGCGACCAATGAGCCACAGGTAGAATACGAACACCGCAATACGAATAACACCGTCGAGAAGATTCCAGAGCAGGGTTTTCTCGCCGTAGTCGCCAACGAGCAGATTGGTGATGAGCGCGGGCAGGGCGATAAAAAGCCCGATGCCGAGCAGAATACCGACAATCATGCTGGCCGTCATCAAAGGCTTGGGGATGGCGTTTTCTTCTTGAGAAGAGCCGGCGGCAGCGCCCACTTCCTCAACGTCTTTTACGTTCTCATCCTGTAAAGACGCCTGCGCGCCCGCTTCTACATCCAACGGTGATGTCTGCTGTCGCTCCTGCGCTTCCTGTACCGACTCCACATCCTGGAACGCTGTCTGTTCTTGCTGCTCTCGCGCCGCTTCAGCACCCTGTAACGCTACCTGCTCCTGCGCCTCCTGCGCCTCCTGCTGCTCCTGCGCCGCCTCCTCTTCATCTTCTGTTTCCTCAAAATCAAAGGCGTGCTGAGAGGCTATCTCCAGCGCCTTGTAGCCAAGCGCCAACGACTCGACAAGCGCGGTACACCCGCGAACAACCGGCGCGCGAAGCCAGGAGTTCTTGTCCCGGCCGCTTGCGAGGTCGTGTTCCTCAACATATATCGAGCCGCTTGGTTCCCGCACCGCGACGGCCCAGTTGTACTTGCCTCGCATCATGATACCCTCAATAAGCGCCTGTCCGCCCACATGAGTCTGGCAAACAACGCCCTCGGTGTCTTTTGCCCGCAGCCACTCATCACGTGCACGCGGCAGCCCTTCGCAGGTGGCCTCGCCCTCGCTGCGAGATATACTCTCACCAGGAGATATACCTTCGTTGGGAGAGAGGGATATGTCCTCGTACCCGCTCACGGACGGACGACCTTCTCAAACGGCGTGCCGCAGGTCATCTTGCCTTCCGCGCAGGGTCCGCGCCGACATGCCGCGCCCGCGTCCATAAAGATATACGGAGCGGTGGGCTCCACTAAATCGAGCATATGGTGAGCCAACTCCTGTATCTCCCACTGCGCGCGATTGCAACAGCGCACCTCAAAAAAATGCAGGAGTTCCCGGATGTTCATGGTGACGACGATTTTTGAGACGCAGGCGTTAGGGAGCACGTAGCGTGCGTCCTCAGCGGGGATGCCAGCCTCGATGAGCTGCGTATAGGTCGCAAAAGCCACATCGAGCGCCGTGTTGAATGCCGAAGCCGCCTCTGGGTCGTCAGCGATGGTTTGCGGCAAAATTGTCTCAGGTTCCTCGGAGTAGGTCACATAACGCTGACTCTGCTGGTTGTAGCTTGCCAGGCGGTGGCGCACGAGTTGATGGGTAAGCGCCCTGCTCACCCCGTCTATCGCAAAGGTGTAGCTCGCGTGTTCGAGGGCGGAAAAATGCCCGCTTCTCATAATGGTCGCAAGCACTTTGCTCACCTGTGCGTCGCTCATGCTCTCCATGAGTTCGGCGGCCCCAACCGGCGCGTAACACAGCCGTGCGGCCGTAGCAACCGCGCGCTCGGGAGTAGACGTGTGGTAGAGAAGTTTAACCTGCATGAACACTCCTTATGTCGCGAGACTAGTATATGGCGGAGAGGGCCAGAGAAGCTCGACCACGCGACATACGTAGTGGAATGGTTGCCCTATTCGGCGGGAGCCTTCGCCGCGTCGTCTGACTCGGCAGCGAAAGCGTCGGCAGCGGGGGTATCGTCGGCAGCGGGAGTGGGCTCGGCATCAGCGGCGGGCTCGGGGGCTGGAGCGGGCTCGGCGACAGCGGCGGGCTCAGCGGCGGCAGCAGCAGGCTCGGCGGCGTCGGGAGCGGCACCATCAGTGGCGGCAGCGGGCTCGGCGGCGGCAGCGGGCGCATCAGCAGCAGCATCAGCGGCGGCAGCGGGAGCATCCTCGGCCGTCTTTTCGGCAGTGGCCTTGGAGGCTTTCTCGGCATACTTCGCGGCCTTCGCGGCCTTCGCGGCGGCTTTTTCTTCGCGAGCGGCCTTCGCGGCGGCCTCTGCCTCGGCGGCGTCTTGCTGTCGTTTGGCGCGCTTGGCGGCCTCCCGCTCAACAACCGTCGTAGAGGCGGAACCGAACTTATCGGCAAAGCGCTGAACGCGCCCTCCCGTATCAACAAATTTCTGTTGCCCGGTAAAAAACGGGTGGCATTCGTTGCAAAGTTCAACGTGAAGCTGGGGTTTGGTGGCGCGAGTCGTAAAGGTATTGCCGCATGAACAACGCACCGTGCACTCGACGTAGTCGGGGTGGATTCCTTTTCTCATAGTTCGTATCTCCTTTGTAAGTCTTGATTTCTGGCCAAGACAGGATAATGAAACAAAGCCGAAGAAGTATATCACAGGTCACCGCAAAAGCACAAAAAAACTTGCGCCCGTCCCACACACTGCGAGTCTTTCCTATTGATGCTCTGTGACTTATATTGTACTATGACTAGTCACTGATTACATTAAAGACAGCAGAATGGAGTGAGTCATGACAACGTACACGCTTGCGCAAGCAAAGGCCAGTTTTTCGAAGGTCATCAGTGAAGTGGAGGCTGGAGCTGCCGTGCTCATTACAAAACACGGGCATCCCGCAGCGCTCATGACGCAGCCGGAGCAGACACCCACTACAACAAAACGACAGTTGCAGGGTTGCCTCAAAAAGGAGTTCGCGGGCTGGCAGATACCTGAAGACTTTGACCGGATGATGCAAGATGAAATTCTCGCCATGTTTGAAGGTGATGCCCTGTGAGGCTTCTCATGGACACCAACGTGATAATCCGTTCGGTTTCAGGTACGCTCGAAAAAAACGGGGCGGATATACTCGAAGACACGGGAAACACTCTTTACTACAGCCCTGTCAACATCTGGGAGATAGTCATCAAGCAGCGTACCGGAAAGCTCAATATGCCCATTGAGGCCGGTATCATCCGCCAAAAGCTGGAGGAGAAGGGCTGCCGTGAACTGCTGGTAACTTCACGCCATGCGCTTGCGACCGGCGCTCTTGCCGCCGTTAATAAAGACCCATTTGACCGGATGCTTGTCGCCCAGGCCATCGTTGAAGGACTGACGCTCATAACGACTGACCACCTGTTGTCGGACTATGCCGCCGAGGTCCTCACGGTCGATTAGATGCTTCTGCCAAGCTCATAGGCGGAGTTAAGGTGCTGCATCTGCCTGAGGGCCACCCACACGCCGCCTTTGGTCTTCTCGGGCTTTGCTCGCGGGGAAGTTTTGGCTCAGGCCTTTGTGTCCTCAACGCGGATGAGGACGGGGACTCCTGTGAGGATGCCGGCCGCCTCTATCCCTGAAAGCGTCGCGCGGATGGCCGACTCTTTGGCGGTGTGCGTCACGTAAATGAGCTCGGCGGTGCCATCGTGCGCGCCCCGTTGGACCATCGAGTAGATGGAGACGCCCTGTTCGGCGAACACCTGAGCGGTCGCGGCGAGCACACCGGGGCGGTCGGGCACCGGCAGACGCAGATAGTAGCTGGTCTCAAGCTCGTCGATGGGCTTGATGGGCAAGTTCTCGGTGTCCCAGACAGACTGAGTTATCGACTCCCGATAAGCGAGATGGCGTCCAACCTCGATGAGGTCACCAACCACCGACGATGCCGCCGCGCCCGAACCGGCTCCCTCGCCAAAAAACATGGTCTCCCCCATCGAGTCGCCCACCACATAAATCGCGTTAAAGACTCCGCTGACCGTAGAAAGCGGATGCGACAAGGGCAGCATGGCGGGGTGGACGCGGATGTCGATGCCGGCAGCGGTGCGATTGGCGATGGCGAGCAGTTTGATGGCGTAACCCATCTCACGGGCATGGTCGAGGTCTGTTGGAGAGATGTTCGTGATGCCCTCGGTCGCCACCTGGGCAAGCTCCACGTCGGTGTTGAAGGCGATGGTCGCCAGAATGGCAATTTTGGCAGCGGCATCGAGGCCCTCCACATCCGCCGTGGGGTCCGCCTCGGCAAATCCTTTGCCCTGCGCCTCTTTGAGCGCGTCGGCGTAGTCGAGTGCGTCGTCATTCATGCGGGTGAGCATGTAGTTTGTGGTGCCGTTGACGATGCCCATGACGGACAGTATGCGATTGCCGGCCAGCGTGTGGCGCAGCGGCCCAATGATGGGGATGCCGCCGCCCACCGACGCCTCAAAGGCAATCTCGGTGCCCTTGCTCGCGGCGAGCTCCATGAGTTCATGGCCGCAGGCGGCGATGAGCGCCTTATTGGCCGTGACAACCGACTTGCCCGCGTTCAGCGCCGCGAACACGAAGTCCTTGGCAATCGTTGTGCCGCCAACCAGCTCAATGACGATGTCAACTTCCGGGTGGTTTATCACATCATAGCCGTCAAAGGAGAACAGCTCCCGCACGCCGAGCCGGTCCGCTTCCTCACTCTCGCGCGAGGCAACCGCCACGAGCTTAAGGTCGACGTTTTGGTCGCGCACAAAGTCGTCATGATGTTCTTTGAGAATACGGACGACCCCTCCGCCCACGGTTCCCAAGCCTATCAGTCCCACGTTAATGGTTTTCATCGCAATCCTTTCGCTGCTATGGAACAATAACCCCGTAATAATCCCGTCCGCTTGCACTACTTACTCATATGCTCTTCCCAGAATACTACTGCTCTTGTAATGTTTTGCCTGAGATATTTGAGAATCTTGTTCATGTCTTGGTCGGGGATACGAGCTTTGTTGTGCTCCAAGATAATGTTACCGTCCCTAATCCAGACTTTGGCAAAATTGTTATAATCATTCAGACGTGAGATGTGATAGTGAATAGGTTCATCTCGGTCGTTCGAGTAGAAGAAGATTACATAAGCCAGAATTTCTGCAAATTTTGGCATTATTGTCTCAAGCCGTTTGCGTATTCGTAGGCCAGTTCATAGATGATTTCACAATTATCGGTAAGATAGCCTTCGAGGAACTGTAATTCGATCGGCGTGAAGCCGTAGGTTCTTGTGGGGATAACCGATGGCAACATCCCTTCGGCATAGTGAAACACCTCTGAATCATCCATTACCATTTGCTCAAAATAAAACGGGATGCTGTCGCTGTCTCCTACTTTACGTACATCGTTAAAAGTCAGGCAGACTCCATTGTTATCTTTAGAAAAAAAGTGCTTCATTGCCATAAATTCTCCTTCCAAAAACAGTATATCAAAAATGGGAACATCAGCGGGCGGGTTGGCGTCTGTCCCGCTTGCCCCTCCCTTTCACCTCACAAGCAAGTTTATCGCCCTTGCGGGGGTTCTTCGATGTCGGCGATTGGGGGTTCTGCATCGTCGGGCTGTTTTGCGGGGTCGTCTGCCAGTTCGTTTATGGAGGCGATACGCGCAAACCAACCCTCGTCCATGTCGTTTATTGCTCTGGCTCGCCTTTGCCGGAGGGCGGCGGTCACGATAACTGCCACTAACGCAACAACCGATGTCGCGGCAATGAGCCAAGGCAAAATGTCGAGAAAGCGTCCCTGATTGGATGAGACATCCGAGCCGCTATCCGGTGATTCGCCGGGCGTGGCTGTCCCCGAGCCCGTCTCGCCCTCAGACCCCGTAGCGCCTAAGTTCTCGGGGGACCTTCCGGCCAAATCAACCGTAGACAGAACAAGCGGCTCGACGCGGGATAGGGTGAAGCGAACGTAGCCGTCTTCTATGGCCAAGTCACCTTGCTCCAATTCGTAGGCGTTCGCACTCTCATCCAGGCGATACAGCGTCAACTTGGAAGCATCGGCCAACGCCGAAGGGAGTCTCACCGCTATATCGGCCGGCAGCGGCAAATCGCCCTGCCAGGCAAATTTCAGAGCAAGCGCATCGGTATCGCGCCCAGACAAAGACTGTTCAGTGATGGTGATGTCTAACTCCAGCGCTGGCAGGCGCTCGGCTTGGCGAGGCTCCAGCAGCGCTCCATCGAAGGTCCAGGTGTAGTCGGGCAGGTTCGCGTCTGAGCCTACCCAAAAGGTCACTTCCTCGCCCGCACGCACCGCCTCGACCAGGCGCTCTTTGACCTCAACACCCAAATCATCAGAGGTCTGCTGGCTTGTAGCACCTTGGCTGTTTGGCTCGGCGATGGTGACGGTGGGATTAAAGAATCCAAAGGCACCCGCGAGCAACAGGGCAAGTATGGCCGATAAAACAGCCTTGCCCGTGCTCCCGGATGTCGGGGGCACAGCCTTGCGCCCACGCCCAGCCATCAGTCCAAACTTTATCTTAACGCGCTCCAACTTCTCAATCATTGGATGCGCCAACACGGCCAAAAAGAACACGGTTGCCACCCCGTGAATGATGTTGAAGGGCAAGCCGCTTGCCAACACGGCCATAAGCGCGAAAACAGAGACGGACTCCGAAAACATCAGCAGGTAGAAAGCATCCACAACCAGCCCATATAACACGGTGACGGATAACCCTCCATAGACGCAAAGTGCCAGTATCCGGGCAAAGTCCACGCGTTTGGAGCGGGTCAGAACAGACAGGGTAGACGTTATATCGCTCGAGGATAGAGCCTGGTCCGCACCAACTGCACCAACTGCGCCGACTGCGCCGACTTCTGCGGCCATTCCCAGCTGCATACCGCGGTCACGCCGGTAAAAAAGCAGCCCGGCAATAAGACCCACCAGCCCAAAGGCCAACATCTGAAAGGGCGTCCAGGGCCCCTGCCCGAAGAGGAAGTTGGAGACAAAAGCCGCAAGAACGCCAACGAGAAAGCCACTCTCGGCACCAAGCGCCACACCGGTGATGATGACGATAGCCGCCACGGGCTTAAACTGCGGCAGCATGAAGAAAGCGGCGCGCCCGGCGACGGCAAGGGCACACATGACGGCCAGCACCACCACCTCTCGGGCGCGAGGTCGCCTACCCTCAAAACGCACGACCATCAAGACGAGCGCAACTAAGATGATACCGACGGCCAAAAGATAGTAGCTGGGCATGTTCATGAAACACCGCCTAAAGACGGAGCCAAAACCAGAGCTTCTATCAAATTCTCGGTTGTCACCACGCCCGGCAAAAAGTCGCGGCTCATGCGGTTAGCGGCGGTGGTGTAAAAAGAGTTCCCCGAGAAAAAGCGACGTGGAGGGCCCTGGGTAACAATCCCACCGTCAAAGAACAGGGCGCAGCGGGTGGCATAAGCCGCACAAAACTCCACATCGTGACTGACCATCACCACGGTCAGCCCCTGTTCGCGCAGTTTGTTGAGGGTTTTTGCGAACTTACTTTTGTAGAAGGCGTCCATCCCCTTGGTGGGCTCGTCCATAAACAATATCTTGGGCTCGGCGAGCAAGGCCATGGCCAATGCCGCCCGCTGCTGCTCTCCGCCGGACACATCATAGGGGTGATGGGTTGCTACTGAGGCTATCTCGGCAATCTCGATGGCCCAGGCCAGCCGCTCGTCGCGGCGCTCTTTTGCGGTGTTTTTGGGCAGAGCATCGGCCAAATCCTCGATGATGGTGTTGTGCAAAAAGAGCGTCTGCGGGTCTTGAGGAAGCACGACGAGGCCGGATGCGCTCAGAGTATCCACACCAGCCTTTGTCGGGTCGAGCCCCATCACTTGAATACGCCCCCGATAAGGCTTGAGCGCACCAGACAACACGCCGAGTGCCGTAGTCTTACCCGTGCCGTTGCCGCCAACGACCGCCAGCAACTCGCCGGGATAAACCGCAAGCTCCATGCCACGCAGCACGTCTGAGTCTTCTCTGGCATAACGAAACCACACGTCACGAGCAGAGATAACCGGCTCAGCCGCGGGACGCGTGTCAGGGGCTGAGTGCACAGGGGGCACAGGGGGGACGGTTCCTGGTGTGCA
>JAISFJ010000056.1 GCA_031263665.1 Coriobacteriales bacterium | reverse complement strand
TAGAGATAATAGGCGCTGACGAGGTACAGCACGCCGTCGTAGAGACGCGAGGTCATATAACTTCCGCTTTGACTGAAACTGGTTATCTCGTTGGGCTCAGCGGGGTCACTGATGTCATAAAACGTCGCCGTAGACTCCGTGCTATAGTACTCGCTTCCTTGAAGGTATCGGTCCTCAACAATTATCAGGGTGGAGCCACTGACGTACATCTCGTGTGAAGAGGAACCTGCGGCAGCGCTATTCGATAGGAGCTGGGTGCGAGAAACCACGCTCGTGTCTGCCCCAGCAGGCTTGAAGATGACGAGCGCATCGCTTGATAACGCATAGATGTACGAGCCGTCAGTCTTGACGATGTCCCCCTCGTCTATGCCCTCAACCTGCACATTTGTTTCTGAGTAGCTCCCTGCGGATGCTGTCGGCGTCTCAGCGTTTTGGGGGGAAACGTCCTCTGCTGCTGCCCCATCCTGTGCTGTTTCGGGCGTATTCAGTGTGGTTTCTTCCGCCATGCCTTCGCTCGACTCGCCGGCATCCGTGGGAGCTGCCAGAGCGGGACTCTCTGCCAACTCAACAATACCAGAGCCTCCTAACAAGGCCAAGTCGCCGTTTTGCCCCATTTCCTGCGCATGTTCCAAGAGGCGGTAGAGCTCCTGGTAGTCCGTCGGCGCGGGCACCTCTCCCACATCCGCGACCGCCACACGCGTATCGGAGATTTGGAATGGCGTCCCATTGCCAAACGGCGAAGGCTCTGAGAGAAAAAGGCCTGCGGCAATGGCTACGCAGATAAAAGCGGCGGCAGAAAGAGCCACGATAGCAGGAAGTCTGAGGCCGCTTGTTTTTTTGTTTTTGTTGGCTTTTTCGGCTTTCCCAGGTTTGGCCTTGTCGCTGGAAAAGGCGGGCGCCGCTGATGTTGCTTGCACGGGTTCAGGCTCGACTGTCTTTGGCTCCTCAGGATTTGACCCTTCAAAATTTGACTCTTCAAGGGCCGCCTCGAGACGCTCGGTCATCTCGGCGCTTGGAGTCATCTGCTCACGCATGTCTTTGAAGATGTTGTTATTCATCGAAGTACTCTCCTTCCAATTTCTCGCGCATTTTCGCGCGACCACGCAAGAGTCTTACCTTCACGGTTCCTACCTCAAGACCAAGCATCGAACTTATCTGAGCTACCGACATATCCTCAAAATAAAACAGATGCAAGACGATACGGTACTGGTCGGAAAGTTGCTGAAGGGCAGAAAACACCATGTCCTGCTCATCGGTGCGAAAGTGGAAGCACTCGTCTGAGTGGCTCTCAAGGTCCTGCTCATGGATGGGGACAACCTTCTTGCGCCAGGAGCCTAAGGTCAGCTGCTTGGAGCAGTTAAGCGTCGTCGTGATGAGCCAGGCCTTCCGCCGTTCGTCGCTGACAAAAGGTGGTTGCTTGCGATGGTAGACCAAAAACACCTCCTGAAATACATCCTCGGCGTCAGCGCGGTTTTTGGTGTGCGTCAGCGCAATGCCATACACCATGTCCCGAAACTGAGCGACTGTTTGCGAGGTATCCAGACAGGTCTCCATTGCCGCAACATTCATGCTCTTCCAATCGTCGATACGTATGGTCAGGAAAACTCTCTAAAAAAACATACACAAAGAACTCCGACTTACCCCCTAAAAGGTTACAGGAATAAACAAAGAATTTTGGGGAATTTTAAGATTTTGAAAATTTCTTCACCCTTTTAGCAAAAAAGTAAAAAGAGTACGATGCAAAGTCCACAGAAGTTACAGTAATATTGCGCTTTGCGACGCCATCACTCACCGGCGACTTCCTCAATGAGGTCGGCGACGGTTTTTAGGTCGAGTTCGAGGTAGCCTTTGGTCGCGGTGAGCACCCCGCGATAAAACCGCGTCTTGAGTATCTTGAGCGCACGGTCACAGAGCAGGTCAAACCACGTGAGGATGTACTCGTTGATAAAATCCCGCGAAAGCCCGAGAGTGCGGATAAGCTCGTGCGGCTCGTCCTGCTCAAGCGCCGCCAATGCACGGTCAGAGAGCATGGCGAGAAACTCCAGCTCAAAGCTCAGGTGGTCCTCGGGAAGGTTGACGCCGGCCTTCAACTCGACGGACTCCGCCTTAAACAGCTTGTAGACCGCGTGGCGCGGTTCCTGGTTTAGCAGCTCCTTCTCACTGAGAAACACGCTGGCATAGGGCACCGCGACCTTCTCCGCAATCGCCTCAACGCCGTCAAAACACATGGTGTAGTCGGTCGCGAGCTGCTGGCGCGTGCCGGTGTGACGCTTTCTTAAAAACCGCCCCATATCGTTGAACCCCTGAGCCAAAGCTCCAACATCTTTAAGTTCTTGAGCCACCGCGACGTAATCGAGCGCCGCCAACGCGTCGATGTCCGCCTCACTGAGAGGGCGCAGGTACAGACGAGAAAACGTCCGGTAACTGGTGCTTCGGTTTTGCAGTACATCGGCGATAACCGTCTTATCAGAGCTGTTCATGCGCGTCCTCTCCAAATCAAAATTACCCCCTGAACAAGGTGGGGATGGTGCTGTCTACCAGCCAAAGCGATGCTCTGAACGCCAGGGCGCCTATGAGGGAGAACGACGCTCCGATGAAGGCCCACCGACGTGAAACCCCGCGAGCGCACTTCAGCATCACAATCGCGACGGCGAATGACACACCGCCTACGGCCGGCGCCGCTATCCAATACAAAAGCGCATCTTGCCCAAACGACGCGGAAGCGCCAAAAAACAATGCTGCGGCAGTTGTGGCGATGGCAAGTACCGCTAAAATCCAAACCATTATTTTTGACGTACTCGCTTTTGAGTCTTCCTCTGAACTCTTTTTCGCGTCCTTCTCCAAGCCTTTCTCCAAGCCACACCCTGCCACAGCCAGATAGATAAACCCGCTCACCAACAGCGCACCCGCTGTGAAGCCCAAAGGGATGGCGGGGCTGTGCCAGGCGGGGGTGCCTATCATGGCCATATGGTAGTAGCCAGTGGAACATCCCATCGCCAGAGCCAAAAGGATGCAAAGGGCACTTAGCACTCCACCCAATCTCCCCTCGCGCCTGAGAACAAGCAGGCAGATTACGGCACAAACCAACACCAACAGGTAGATGAGAAACTCCCAAGAGGCCGGCGAGCCGCTGGACACGTTACGGGTTATCGCCATGACCTGTGTTGGGTTGCCAAGACGCGCGACATACAGCAACCCACCGAATACGACTAATGCCAGTGCTACGACAGTCGCCCCGAGATGAGCCTTGGACCGCAACCCGTCAAAGCCCAAGCCGCCTGAGCCGACAAACTCGGAGATACCCACAAAGGCGAGTATCCCCGAGCCGGTAGCCGCAAACAGTTCAAAAAGTACTGAGAGCCACTGAATTGTCGTTTTAATCACCCAGGCCTCTCCACGTCGCTATCCCCTCCGAAAGGATGTAGCGAGCAGCGGGCATGACGCCCTCCGCTTCAATCGTACAGACTTTGCGCCCCTCACTTTCCGCCTGGGCGAGCGCTTGGCTGGCACCGGAATTGGGGTCATCCAAATCGCCAAAGGAGCGTGCGCCGCAGGAGCAGTTGTGCACGCAGGGCGGCACGGCATGGGTGGCATCGGTGGTGTCCGCGGTGTTCTCTATGCCGTCTGAGGTGGCGGTGAGGTGATTGCAGAGCGTGCACTTCTCCACAACGTTTTCTTCCACGTTAAACCAACGAACGCTGGGGCGCACGGCACCCTCGGAGTCGGAGTAGGGACAGGCGGGCAGACAGGTTTTGCAACCGATGCACTCTTCTTTGTTGATGAGCACGACGTTGTTATCGGGGTCGCGATAAGAAGCGCCCGTTGGACAGACGCCGACGCAGGGTGAATTCTCGCACTGCTGGCATTGCAGGGGAACCCAGTACATATCGATGTCGGGATGGGTGCCCACGGGGTTTACCGGCTTGACGTGGTTCCAGTAGTTACCCAGGCCAATACCGTTTTCAAACTTGCAGGCCACCACGCACGAGTCACAACCGGAGCACCGGTCGAGGTCTATGACGAGAGTTCGTTTAGTCATCATTGACCTCCTTCCGCTGGCGCGGCAGCAGGAAAGGCAACGGTTGCGGTGAGAAGCGCCTTGTTCTCGATTGCCACACCGGCATCGTCGGGAGTGTATTCGTTTTTAGTACCAGGCATGAAGAGCTCAAACTCCTTGGGCTCGACCCAGACGCCTTCGGGTTTCTCGGATTTCTTGATGTTGACCGCGAAGCCACGGTTGGTATAGGAGCCAAAGACCTCGTTGAAGTTGCAGTCAACCGCGTTGGTGATGACGTTGATGTTGCACTCCTGCCAACCGCCAGTTTTTTTGGACTGCGATGAGTCAAAGCACTCGGGGTTCCAAAAGCGCTCCATCCACAAAACATTGGGGGCGACGACCTCAGCGACATAGGCGATGGTGCGAATCGGCTCGGCCGTCTTGGTGTT
>JAISFJ010000185.1 GCA_031263665.1 Coriobacteriales bacterium | reverse complement strand
CCGGCTTGCGCAGCCCCGAGGTGTTTACCTCGATGAGCACGTCTTTTGCCGCCGCGGTTTCGGCCATTGCCGCGTAGAGCTCGCGGGTGTCAAAACGCGGCTTAAATCCGAGTTTCTTTGGCAGGTCGGGATGGGTCATGATGGTAAACGGAATCGCGCTCTGCACCGCGTCACGCCACAGGCGAAAGTACTCATCCCACACGTTTTTTTCGCCACGCTCCTGCCAGCCATCTATATAATCGGGATGGTCAAACTCCCATACGTTGCCCTCAGCGTCCGAGAGCATGTGCACCGAGCCCAAAATCACCTCATAGGGGCCTTGCGCGAGCAGATTGAGCAGATAGTCTTCCGCCCCTTCGCGCCAATCTACTTCAGTACCGCAGATAACCTCGATTTCGGGATGTCGCTCGCGCGCCTGAGCAAGCTCCGCAAGATAAGGAGCAACCTGGCCGTGCGTCATCGCGAAAGTTCCCGAAAGGTCAACGTCGGGCGGTAGCGGCAGGTGCTCGGTGAGCGCGACGGTCGAAAGCCCGCGTGCAACGGCTGCGCTCACGACGTCTTCGACCGTGCCGTCACCATGGCCCGAATACCACGTGTGAGTATGCATGTCGGTAAATTCCATAGAATCAGAATAGCATATCAGCCTGTTTTGATGGCCGCGACAAAGGCACGGACGAACGCGTCAATCTGTTTTTTGGTCGTGTTAGGACCGAGTGAGACGCGCAGCACGCCGTGAGCCTCGGTGCGCGGGATGCCGAGTGCGGTGAGAACGTGGCTCGGTTTGAGGGAGCCAGTTGAGCAGGCGGAGCCGCCGGAGATGGCGAATCCGGCATTATCGAGCTTGAGGATGAGCGTCTCTGATTCAAATCCCGCGACAAGAAAGGAGAGGATGTTGGGCAGGTGAGTGAGCTCTTGGGAGGGCGTCTGGGAGGTGGTCGCCTGGGATGTTGCCTGGGAGGTGGGGAGCGGCTGTGTGGAGCCGTGCGGTGTGGAGGGCACCTGGGATGTTGCCCGAGAAGTGGTCGCCGGGGAGGGGAGGGCCGGAAGGGGGATGGTAAGCGAGACGCGCTTGTCTAACGCGAGAAGGGTCGCGGCCAGATGGTCCCGCAGGGTCGCGAGTTGCGATGATTTTTGTGTGCGCTCGTGCTCCGCACATTCAAGCGCCTTGGCAAAGCCGACCGCGCCGGCGATGTTTTGGGTACCGCCGCGCCGCTTACTTTCTTGCCCGCCGCCAAACTGTGTGGCGATAAATGGCACGCGGCTCTTGAGGTAAAACGCGCCGACACCCTGCGGGCCGCCGAGCTTGTGTGCGCTAAAACTCGCGGCGTCGATGTTGAGTTTGTGCGCGTTAAAGGCGAGTTTGCCGAGTGCCTGCACGGCGTCGGTGTGCAGAAGCGTATTGTTGTCATGCGCGATGGTCGCCAGCTCAAAAAGGGGTTGAATCGTGCCGATTTCATTTTGCGCGGTCATGACGGAGGCGAGTGTCGTATGAGGGCAAAGTGCCTGCACAAACGCGTCTGGCGTGATAAACCCGTCACGCGTTGGCCCGATGAGCGTGGTCTCATAGCCTTCGCGCCGAAGTGTTCGCACCGGCTCAAGCACCGCATGATGCTCAAAGGCCGTGCTCACGATATGGTTGCCGCCCTTCTCGCGTCCTTTTTGGCCACGAATGGCTTGCGTGATGCCGATGATGAGGGCGTTGTTGGATTCCGTCCCGCCGGAAGTGAACACGATTTCGGTAGGGTTGGCACCGACGTGGCGGGCGATGGTCGCGCGTGCCTCATCAAGCGCCTGACGTGCTCGTTTGCCCTCTTGATAGAGGGTACTTGCGTTCCCAAACTCGGTGGTGAGCCAGGGGCGCATTGCCTCAAACACCTCAGGGCGCACCGGTGAGGTAGCGGCGTAATCGAGATAGACACGCGTCATCGTTGCTCGGCCTCCCGGCCGGCCCCTCCGCGCCCGCTTCCGCGCTCAGCCCCCTCGTGGTCGGCCCCGTCCGCAACCTCTTCGTGCCCGCTTCCGCGCCCCGCCTCCTCGTCCGCGGCCTTTTGGGCTTTCTCGCGTATTCGGCGCAAGGCGGCACAAGGATTCGACGCGCCAAAGATGGCGTTGCCGGCAACCAGGATGTCGGCTCCTTGCGCGGCGACGAGAGGGGCGGTCTGCTCGTTGATGCCACCGTCCACTTCGAGCAGGGGATGTGCGTTCGCCGCATGAGCAGAGACCACAAGCGCGGCAATCTTATCAACCGACGCGGCGATAAAGGACTGCCCGCCAAATCCAGGGTGTACGCTCATCACAAGGATGAGGTCGACAAGCGCAATAAAGGGCTCGACGGCCGAGGCCGGCGTTTGTGGGTTGAGTGAGATGCCCGCCTGGGCGCCTGCCGCATGGATGCGGTCAATCAAGGCAGTGAGCGCTGCGGTATCCTCAACACGCTCAAGAGAAGGGGAGGAGCCGGCGATGCTTGCTCCCCAAATCGGACCGTTGCCTGTCTCCACATGAACGGTCACCAAATCCGCGCCCGCGTCGAGAAACCAGTCCAGTTGCTCTGAGGGGTTCGAAATCATCAGGTGCACGTCGAGTGGTATATCTGTTATTTCTTTTAACGATTTTACGAAGCGTGGCCCTATGGTCAAATTAGGAACAAAATGCCCGTCCATGACGTCTACATGAAGCCATTCGGGCCGCTCCCGCTCGATGAGTCGCACGTCACGCTCAAGATTAAGAAAATCCGCCGCAAGCAACGAAGGCGCTATCTGTATATCCCCACCCATAACTCACCCTTCCTTGTACATCAATTCTTCAGTGCTGCCCCTTCATCATAAAGCTTATTTCTCTTTCTGTCTGCCGTTTACTTACGATGAAGGGAGTTGGGGGACGGGGGCAAGCGGGGCAGGGGAATGGAATGTGTGGGGGCGTGGCCGGGGCGGTTTTGCATGTGGCGGGCTTGGGGGTGCCGTTCGCCCGGATAAAAGGGACTGGCGTAGTAGCATATAAAAAGGTATTCTGTTTTAAGCAAATCCGATAGACCACCGGAAAAAATTGGTCAAAGCGATGATTTGCAGCATCGAGCAGGGGGCTCAGGGTGCGGATAAAAACGCATGGTAGTGAGTAGGAAGGCTCGAAGCATGAATAATCAAGTAGCACATTCAACTTAAGTATGGCGGGGTTAGTTTTTGCCCATTTGCTTTAGAGGCCGCATGATTTTTGCATGTGGCTTTGAGAAGTGTTGGTTAATCAGCCTCTCTCGGGGAAAACTATACCCAAAAGCCTCTCCCGCAATGTCGGGGGGATTCTCCCGCAATGCCGGGAGAGTTGGTTCCTTGTTTTCATGTTGGAAAAGCAAAAAGCGTAAAACTTTTGAAAGAGGTGTATGGTGAACGCAAAAGCTAAGATGGGGCAGCATGCGGAAGGCCCTGCAAAAACGCCAAAGAAGGCGACCGCAAAAAAGAATGAGATAGGTGTGCTCAGCAGGGTACTCGCCGTCATCCTCGCTATCAACATAGCCACGATGCTCGCGGTGCCCATTGGCGTTTTCGCCGATGTTAAGGCCGATGTTAAGGCCGATGGTGAGTATGGAGTCGAGTATGGGGAGACGAGCCCCACAACTACTCCGGCCGAAGAAACAGACTCCCAGGCAGCACAGGCGGCACAAACAACACAGGAGACCGTTGCTTCTACGGAGTCTTCTTCAGAGGCGGCTGTGGAGTCTGCGGGCTCCAGTGACAACGCGGGGCTCTCTGATATTGCCTTGACACCCATTCTTGGGGCGCGCTCCGCCATAAGTCCGCTGGCTGTGGGTGACGCAAACGTCGCCTCATGGGATGAGCTCATAGCGGCCATTAAGAACACGTCAGTCAGGCGCATTTTCCTTACCAAGTCCTTCGGGCGCACCGGCGGTACGGGCAGCGACTATGACCTTCCCTTCATCAGCAGGAGTCTCGTCATTGACGGCACCAATCCAAAGGGCGGTGTGTTCACGCTCGACTTCCGCAACAACAACACGACAACAGCCATTGACCGCAACAGCTTTCGCCTCGGGAGCGCTGGCGCTGGCGCGACCCTCACGTTGCAGAACATCGCCA
>JAISFJ010000144.1 GCA_031263665.1 Coriobacteriales bacterium | reverse complement strand
TGCCGTCGCAACCGGGCGTTGTGCAGTGGGGGACTTCGCTGTCATCCAGCAAGGTGAGTAGTTCTTCGACAGGATAGAAAGCCTGGCAGTGTTCGCAGAAGTTGCGATGGATGTTACCGTGCAGCTCAAGTACGTTCTGTGAGCCCGCCGCCTGGTGCAGGCCGTCGATGTTTTGGGTTACCCTCGCGATGAGGTGCCCGTCTTTTTCCAGCTCAGCGAGAGTCTGGTGAGCAGCGTTGGGCTTTGCGGCCAGTGCCGGTGTGATGACCTTTTCTCGGTGGAACCGAAAAAACTCCGCAGTATGACTCCAAAAAAAATCACGGCTCAGCATCACCTCAGGAGGGTAGGCATAGTGTTGATTATAGAGGCCGTCTTTGCTGCGAAAATCGGGGATACCGCTTTCTGTTGAGACCCCCGCGCCTCCGAAGAATACCACCCGTTTGCTGCCGCGCAACACGCTCCGTAGGCGGGCGAGCCGCTCGGCAAAATCGTCGCTGCCGCAGTTATTGGCATTTTTGCCGTTACCCGCGGTTGCTTGTGCTATCGTGTCTTTCATGGCACTCCTTATGTTCGGTTTTTTTGAGGCGTTTTGATGTCTGATTACCAGTATAGAACAGTATAGAGCAGTCGCGGTGTGCGCTGCGGAAGTTGACAAGGAAGGGGGGGGGGCAGTGTGACCGAAAAGCATTCTAAAGAGCCCCTCTTTGTTGCACTCAACAGATTCTCACGCGGAGTTTATCCTGAGCGCAGCCGAAGGACCTTACAAAAGCTTACCCTGTGCCCCACCGTATGGGTGTGCTCCGCTCAGACAATATGACATCAGGTGGCGTTTTCGCAGGTCATGAGTCTGTTTCGGCCTGAATTCCACCCCCTTGATGTCATTGCCATGAAACAACCTTGTTTCGTTTACCGTGGTGCGCACAGTGTGTGGCAGATTCTGAGCGTAGTGAGCTTGTTGATTGCTGGTGAGGTACGCTTTCGCGAACGCAGCGTGAGAATCTGTTGGATACGAGGCTAATACGTTTTCAGGATGTCTACGGCTGCACTCAAGAGTGGAGAAGACGTTAGCGAACGCCACAGGACCGTCGAAAACGACACGGCTTCCGACACAATCTCAAGTAGAGCACTCGTGCATCCTTGTCCACGGTAGCGGGCAATTTATAGAGAGCACGCCTTGCGCTTGCATGAGAGATAAACATACTGCGTGCGACGCACTGCTGACGCGGGCGAGCGCGACACAAAGGTGGAAAGGCCGCCCTTCCTTCATTTGGTCGCCCTTCCTCCATTTGGCGACCTTTCCACCTTTGTGTGTTTACGCTTGGCGCTGTTTTAGGTTGCGTGCCGCAGGACGCAGTGTTGAATCGCCTCATTCAAAACTATATAATCAGCACAGTAAAAACTAGTAGATTGTCTCAAAGAAGTTGAGGTGTCAGATGTATATTCCTCGCACGCTTACTGCCTCTTTGCAGGAACTTGTTGCACAATTTCCTGTTGTCTTTTTGACCGGCCCACGGCAAAGTGGTAAAAGCACCCTCTTGCGACAAGAATTTGCTGCCTACCGGTATGTCAACTTGGAGGAACCCGATATAAGGCAGGCGGCAATTGACGACCCACGGGGCTTTCTTGCCACCTATGAGCCTCCGTTGATTATCGATGAAGCTCAGAGGGCACCGGATATTTTCTCCTATCTGCAAACCCAGGTAGACAGTCACCGTATTCCGGGGTCATATATCCTGTCTGGCTCACAGAATTTTCTGATGCTTCGAAGCATATCACAGTCATTGGCAGGGCGTGTTGGCATAGCGACTCTCTTACCTCTGTCCCTGTTAGAGATGAGTCAGCCAAAGTGGACTCAAAATGTTGATGATTGGCTGTTTGCCGGTTGTTATCCTCAGGTAATTGCCGAAAATATCAATCCGCGGCTCTTCTACGCAAACTATATCAGAACCTATGTGGAACGCGATATCGCCTCGGAGACTGGCGTCCATGATTTGACACGGTTCCGTGACTTCATGGTGGCTTGCGCGGCAAGAGCTGGCTGCCTGGTCAATTATTCCGACCTTGCGCGTGACGTGTCCGCCAATGTCGCAACGGTTCGTTCCTGGCTCACAATCCTTGAGGAAAGCTACATCTGCTTTCGCCTGATGCCTTATTACAAGAACTTTGGCAAGCGTTTTACTAAAACACCCAAATTGTATTTCTATGACACCGGCCTGTTGTGCGCGTTGCTTGGCTTGGAAAGCAGCACGGATATCAGGGGGCATACGGGGCGCGGCCATATATTTGAGAATGCTGTTATTGCGGAATTTTACAAGCAGCGCCTACATGCCAACAGACAGCCGCGAGCTTACTATTGGCGTTCTGTCAGGGGCGACAAAAAAGAGGTTGATCTGGTCTTTGATTCTCCTGATAGCCTGTTGCTTTATGAAATTAAAGCGGCCCAAACAGCCAATGCAAAGTTCACGTCCACACTCAAAACGCTTGCAAACGAGAACGACCCGGAAAATACTAAACTATTTGTGCTCTACGACGGTCCTGATGGTTTGAGGGTAAGTGATGCAAGATTCACAAACTGGCGTAACTTTCGAGCTCCGAGTTGATAACAAGGGCAAGCTCCGCGAGCCCTCTCCTTCTTGTCCCGGTCACTCTTTTATGGCATTTTGAATATCGGCAAGCGCCTCCAAATCGATTGAAATGAAGGCTTCAAGCACCTCGGATACTTCCTGATAAAAAGAAGCTTTCACACTTCGCCTTGCTCAGTGCGGTGGAAAACAAGCCAACCCATTTTATGAGGTGCTCACGCAAGAACGCTTCGGAAGCTCCCAGGGCATTAAGGGTTGCAGTCGCGTTGTTATCCGCCCAGGTTTCTTCAGCACGTTTGGCTAACTTGGCTAAAAAATCCAGTTCTCATGCAGGGTCTGAAATACCTTGAAATCGAGCATTCGTGCTCCCTTTCCTCCGGTACGGTAAAGACCCATGTCTCAAATCTCTACAAGAAGCTCAATGTCCATTCTCGCAAAGAAATGAGAGACCTCTACAATCGATACCGCTCAAAAGATTAAGGGTACTTCTAAAAATCGCAGCGTAACGGGTTGTAGTTCATCTGCGCGAAGGCAAGCCATGCGGTGGCGCCTGTATGCGGGCGGTTTCCGTATTCCCACAGGATGTCTGTACCGTTGACGATGAAACCGGTGCTCACGCCGTCTCGGTCGGCGGCGGGCATGCTGCCGGTTGGCAGCTCGTTTGAGTCCAGCAATGCGAGAATCTCCTCATAACGGGCGGTGTCGCCCATCTGCGCGTAGACCAACGCGACCTGCGCCGTGCCCTCAAACCACACGCCGTCCTTATCGGTATTAAAGTCGTAGCCGTCTTCCGTCCGCATATTCTGCTCTACGAATTCCATAACCGCCGTGGCATCCTCAAACCTGTCGCCCAAAGCAAGGAGCGCCCAGGTGTTGCAATCCAACGGCAAGACATCCTTGTTGATAGTTGTGCCGTCCTCGCCGGTGCCGGTGTAAAAGCAGTGCCGCTCCTCATCATACATGGTGAGGACAAAGGTCTCTGCGTGCGTTGCCGCCTCTGTGTACCTCGCCTCACCCGTGAGCTCAGCCAGGCGGCCATAGGCGCTTATCAGGTCGATGTTGTGCTCCGTGGATTTGTAGCCGGCCTTGACCTCGCTTCCCTCCCAGCCTTCGTAGCCGGCCGTGAACCCGCCCGCGTCGTCTTTTAACGTGAGGACAAAATCGCCTATCTCGCGTGCCGCGCTGAGGTAGTCCGTGCGTGCGGGGGCGTTTTCATACACCTCGCAAAGCGCAAGCATCGCCCAGGCGAGGTTGCCAGTCGCGGTGGAGACGGCATAGTAATCCTCATACCACTGCCCGTCCTCTCGGTCATAGAAGCCGGGGATGCGGGCGAACTGCTCCCCCTTGCCCGAGAGCCAGCCCTTAAAGCTGTGCGGGTCGCCGGAGGAATAGGCGTTGCGCAGTCGCCCGTCGGAATATGCGCGGTCGTTTTCTAGCGCGTATACGATTGCGTCGGCAATTTGTTGTGCGCGCTCGTGTTTTCCCGCGTGAGAAAGGGCCAGCGCCGCGGCCGCGTTGTCGTACAGATACGCGAAATTGTTGATGATGGCCGCATCTGCGCTTGGCGCGACCGAGGCATAGCTTTGTAGGAACAGGGGAGTGAGCCTGGGCTCGGCGAACTCATAGTGAATGTCGTCCAAAGAGAAGCGTACTACGGAAAGGCCGAAGTTGCTCACGTCGTTGGTCACCCAGCCAAAACCGCATCCGACTCGGCTCAAATCCGCGCCGGCTAAGTCGATTTCGAATTTCTGCCACTCGGCTGAAAGCGCGACGGTGCCAAGGCTTATCTTTTGTGTGGAGTCAGGAAACTCCGCAGTCGCAAAGCCGTTGTCCCAGCCCATGCCGCCCATAAAAAACTCAACCTGTTCTTCGCCGGTCTCACCTTTGGCATAAAAAACCAGCTATGTCGCGCCTACCAGGTTAAGCCCGCAGTCGGTCTGGCCAAAGTCAGGGACAGGCTGCGTCTGGCCGGCCGCCAGCGAGCCGTTTAAGAACATATAGCCGCCCCAGCTATGGTTGGCTAAGTCGAGCTCGGCTGTTATGCCAGATATACCCGAATAGGCTTCGGCCCCCTCATCCATCGCGGGAATGTTGCTGTTGCTGCTGCCCATCCATGCTTTTTGCGTAAAGGTGTTGAGGCCGTCTGAGAAATCCCGGTAGACATAAATGACCTCATCAAGCGCCGCGAGGCTATCCTCCAGACACGTGACGGCCCTCGACTCGGGCAGCTGACTTGATGTGTCCGCGCTCGTGTCCGCGCTCGTGTCCGCGCCGCCGCCGTCTAACGCGGGCGGGTTGTCAGGCTCGCCGCCGGACGAGGACGCAGATGTGCCACAAGCGCTCAACAGCAAGACGCCCAGGAGTGCCCCGATACCTATTGTCCGCAAAAACCCTCTGTTACTCATCACCTGTCCCACCTTCCCGTTCTTTGCATCATATCAGTCTCAACCCGCAACAACAACGCCCGTCACAACTTTGTCAAAGCCGCGCTCTGACACGACTATTGGTCACACACCTCTCCCTGTCTACTACCGGAAATTTACCGCCTCTGCCATCTCACTAATGAACTCTACCGTATTTGTTGAGGCATATGTGATAGTATAAACTACAAGTAGATACATCGAAGTCGCGTGATGGAGGCGAAACATGACTACTGCCGTCGCCCAATGGGGCAACAGCTATGCCATCAGGGTACCAAGAGAAAAACTGCGCCTGGCTGGTTTGGTGCAGGGAGACAAAGTGGATATACGGGTCAACCAACAGGGCTACTTAGAGATTATCCCTGCTGGTGAAGCTCACAGGCGCATTCGACCGGTGCACCTGATGTCTTACGAGGAGCTGTTTAAGGACTATCGTGGCAAACGGCTTGACAACCGGGACGTTTGGCCTGAGGACGGATTCGAGGGCGCTGAACTTGGCGCGTGGTCTTCTTGATATGCGAACAAGGGGACATCATCAGCATTAACTTCGACCCCTCCAAGCGCCATGAACCGGCTGGCAGGTACTATGCAATTGTCATCAGCCCTTGGAACATCAACAATATGTCCTCGCTGACGCTGGTGGCACCCGTCACATCCGTGAACAACCATTATCCTCTGCACGTTAACATTCGCGAGGGAAACCCGATAACCGGCTACGTGCAGTGCGAAGCCCTGCGAGCAATGGACATCGATATTCGTGAGCAAAGAGGCGCGCTTGAGCACCTTGGCGCTCTCGACGACGCGACTATGGAAGAAGTAATGGTACGAGTTGCCACAGTCACTGGTCTTGCGTAAATTTGCCTCAATGTCTTTCCATGTGTCCTTTATAAGCTGCTGGTATTCCGTTTCACGTGTGATAACTCTGGCAAATAGGCACCATGCGTTAAAGGAAACTTAGCTTTGTCTATTAACCCAGCCGATTCATAGAGTGCAGACGGTTCTTTGTCTACTGCGCATAGGACATAAAGGGGACGGTTCATTTATGTCCTTTGAGGGGTTCGACCAGGTTAGAAAGACAGAAGGCGGCACGTTTTCTGGTATTT
>JAISFJ010000121.1 GCA_031263665.1 Coriobacteriales bacterium | reverse complement strand
AACCCCGAGCTCGAAACCATGTTTATCATGGCAAGTCCCGAGCATATGTACCTGAGTTCTTCGGCCGTACGAGAGATAGCCAGCATGAACGGCACCGTGCGCCCCTGGGTCACTCCCCTCGTAGAAACGGCCCTTAAAACCCGCTTTGCTCACTTGCAATAATCGGGAGAGGCATGCTCATAGAAACAGGTAAACAGCGAACGGCGATAATTTCTTTGAAATCTCAAAAGTTGATTAGTAACAATATGGTAAACTTTCTTTGAGTCGAAATGGCTCGTAGGGCGTGGCGTGGATTTCTTGGTTGTAAACCACGTCATATGGATATGCCTCTTGAGGCAGAAAGAAAGGCAAGATATGGCTGAAGGTAGAGTTAAGTGGTTCAATCAAGACAAAGGATATGGTTTCATATCGCGCGAGGACGGGGATGACTTGTTTGTTCATTATTCCGAAATCCAAGCCGAGGGCTTCAAAACCCTTGATGAGGACGCGCGTGTCGAGTTTGACATCACGACGGGTCAGAATGGCAAGCTGCAGGCGAGCAACGTTCGTAAGCTCTAAATGCTGAACCACACAGGGAAAAAGGCGACCTCAGGGCCGCCTTTTCTGTATGTGGTAGTATGACAACCATGAATACTACGCTCCTGCATGTCTGTTGCGCCCCTTGTTCAACGGTGCCTTTTCAGTTGTTTTCCGAGAATGAGGAATCCTTCTCGGCATTTTTCTACAATCCAAATATCCAACCAGCCGAAGAATACGAGCGCAGGCTCACCTGTCTTCGCTCCTTTGCCCATGACCGCGGTGTTGAGCTCAAAGAGGGCGCTTACGACCCCGAGGCCTGGGATACAGCGATTGGTGAGTGCGCGGGAATAGTTCCGTTGATTAAAGATGACCCCTCCTATGAGGAAAATCTCGCTTTGCGCAAGGCGCGCTGTCGTGCGTGCTATGCCCTTCGTTTTGAGCGTCTTGCCGCCTGCGCCGTTCAACACGGGTTTTCTTCGATAGCGACGACGCTCAGCATCAGTCCCTACCAATTCACCGACATCATGGCGGATGAGCTTTTGGCCGCCGCGAAACGTGAAGGCGTGCTGTCGGGCTTTGTTGACTATCACAAGCGCTATCCCGTCTCGGTCAAAAGAGCACGGGAGTTTGGCTTATACCGACAAAATTACTGTGGGTGCCGCTACTCAAAAACGGAAGCCGAACAGGAGCGCGCGGCACGCAAGATTGCTCGAAAGGCAACCCAAAAAGCTGCCCAGAAGCACTCACATGCACCCACCCAAAACCGCGCGGCACGCAAAACCGCCCAAACGCGGGCGGCTAGTCCGGTAGATAGCAGCTCGGTAAATACGGCTGAGGCGCAGTAGCATGGACGCCTTATCCAAAAGTCAGTTCCCCTTTACCGTTGAAGCAGACGACACTCACAGTTCAGCGCGGGCGGGGCGCCTTCTTACACCGCATGGACCGATAGAGACACCTGTGTTCATGCCCGTGGGCACGCGGGCGACCGTCAAGGGGCTTACCCCGACGCAGCTTGAGGACCTGGGAGCACACATCATCCTCTCCAACACCTACCATCTTTTTTTGCGTCCGGGCCCCGACCTCATCGAAAAGGCGGGCGGCCTTCATCGCTTTATGGCCTGGGACCATCCGATACTCACGGATTCCGGTGGTTTTCAGCTTTTCAGCCTTGCGGACACGCTCAAGGTTGATGACGACGGGGTAAACTTTGCCAGTATTCTCGATGGCAGCAAACATCGCTGGTCTCCGGAAGACAATATGCGGGTCCAAAATCAGTTGGGGGCAGACATCGTCATGCAGCTCGACCAGTGTACTCCCTATCCTTGCGATAAGTCCTTGGTTGAGACGGCTGTTAAACGGAGCGCCTCGTGGGCAAAGCGCTGTCGCGACGCTCAACAAAACCCGCATCAGGCGCTGTTTGCCATCATCCAGGGTGGTGTTTTTGGCGACCTGAGACTCCAAAGCGTCTCGCGGCTTCTCGAAATCGACGCTCAAAATCGCTTTGAAGGCTTTGCCCTTGGAGGCTATTCGGTAGGGGAGCCCCACGAAACCATGTTTGAGACTTTGGGGGCGACTGCTGCCGCGCTTCCTTACGAGAGACCGCGCTATCTTATGGGAGTAGGAAACCCCTCAACCCTTCTGGCAGCAATCGCGGAAGGCATCGACCTGTTTGACTGCGTGCTTCCCACCAGAACCGCTCGCATGGGGACCGCGTTTACCAGCGAGGGGAAGCTCAATGTGCGCAACGCCCGTTTCGCAGATGACCTCTCGCCTCTCGACCCTCACTGTGATTGTCCGAGTTGTACGAGGTATACCCGGGCGTATATCAGGCATCTGATACTTTCTAAGGAGATGCTCGCTTCGGTTCTGCTTTCCATCCATAACCTGCGCTTTCTCATCGCGCTCATGGCCCGTGCCCGCCAGGCGATACTCGAAGGCACCTTCGCCTCGTTTTTGCGCGCATGGAACTCCACCCCCGCGTCACAGGATTTCTAAATTTAAGCGGCTCCCTGGTCGCTATCGTCTCGATTATCGGTATAATTACAACTTACGCGTTTTTGCACATTTTTGTGTGACCCGCTCAGAACCGATTGTTCAGGTTGAAGGGGATTTAATGGTTGACAGAAGATTCAAGGTAAAGAAGAAAGCCTCACCTCAAAGGCCACACGTGGTGCTCCTTGTTATTTTGGCACTGCTTCTCGTTGGCTCCGTGCTCATGTTCTGGCCGCCTCAGGAGCGCGTTAAACAGGGCCTCGACGTGCAAGGTGGCCTTTCTGTTGTTTTGGCGGCGAGCAAGCCCGATGGCACGACGGTATCGGCCGCGGAGATGGAGTCCGCCGCGCAAATCGTCGAGCGGCGCGTCAATCTTTTGGGGGCGTCTGAGACCAGCGTTCAGGTTCAGGGAAGCGACCAGCTTCTGGTGCAGATGCCGGGAATCGTCGACCAGACCCAGGCGCTCAATACGATTGGCTCAACCGGTGTGCTCGAGTTCATCGATGTGGCCAAGATTAGCGACCAGGAGGTTAAAAACGCGTTGGAGCTGGGCTCGGCGCTCGACAGGGAATACCTCATGAGCATCGGCATTTTCATGAATGCGGATGAAACGCCGGTAAACGCCCAGATGTTTGTTTCCGACACCTCGACTTCAACGAGCGGGGCCTCTGGGACTACCGAGGCCACCGCGACGGAAGGAGAAGAAGGGGCTGAAGGGGAGGCAGAAGAGGAGGAGAAGAAGAGAACCATCTACTCTCCTTCCGAGATGACCACCGACCCGCTTTCCGGCGGTACGCTCCCGTACATCCAGGCTACGGACTCGAACTGGAAACCCCTCAGGCTTGAGGCGGGCTCGTACACGCCCATCTTTTCGGGCTCAAGCATCACCAATGTGACCGTCGACCGGGCGGCCGAGGGAAGCGCGTATTACGCCGTCAATCTCGATTTGGACAGCACGGCGACCGAGGCCTTTGCGGCGGCGACAACTGAGCTTTACCCAACCAAAGGAAAAATAGCGATTCTGCTCGATGGCTACGTGCAGTCCGCGCCGGCCGTTCAGAGCGCGATTACGGACGGCAACGTCTCGATTACCGGCGACTATAGCGTCAGTCAGGCAAACCAGCTTCGGACCATCCTCCAATCCGGCTCACTGCCGGTGACTCTTGATGTCGCCACCGCTCAGGTGGTTGGCCCGACGCTTGGTCAGGATTCTTTGCGCGCAGGCATCCTCGTCGCGGTTATCGGCCTTATCCTCGTTGCGTTGTACCTGTTGCTGTTCTATAAGGGCATTGGGCTTTTGACCGCGGGTGCCGTGGGGGTATTTGCCCTTCTTTATCTCGGCGTGCTGGCCCTCCTGTCGTATTTCGGCCTTTTCGCGCTGTCGCTTGCCGGCATCGCCGGCATCGTGTTAGCCATCGGTGTAGCCGCCGACTCGTCTATTCTCGTGCTCGAACGCTTCAAGGAAGAAATTCGTATGGGGCGCTCGGTTCGGGCGGCTTCCATTACGGGCGTAAAGCACGCCATCATCACTTCGATTGACGCGGACCTCGTTACGCTTGTCAGTGCGCTCGCGCTGTTTTTTATCGCCGTCGGCTCCGTTAAGGGCTTTGGTCTGACGCTTGCCCTCGGTGTCATCTGCGATATTGCGACCATGCTTATTTTTAAGGCCCCGGTCATCCGACTTTTAGCGCCCAAAGTCATTACGCGGCACCCAGGGTTTTGGGGTATCTTGGAGGATGAGGAGCTCGCGCTTGCCTCAGGTGAGATGAAACGGGGTGTTGAGCATGGTTAGGCCATTCAAAAAAGACATCAATTTCCTTGGGCATCGCAAGGTGTTTTTTGCGATTTCGCTCGTCTTGCTTGTCATCTCTTTTGCCGCGCTGCCGATTCGGCACATCAATTTTGGCATCGAGTTTGTTGGTGGCACGGCCATCGACTTTAAGGATACGGGCGCTCTCACCATCGATGAGATGCGCGAGGCTTTTGAAAACGCGGGGGTCGCCAATCCGACTATCCAAACAACCACCGAAGCGCGTACGGGTGTTTCTGGCTTTATCG